>DATEDV010000243.1:0-9640 GCA_035281485.1 Candidatus Limnocylindria bacterium
CATCGCCTGGTACGTGTCGCTGAAATAACGATCGTCGCGGTTCGTGCGGACCGGCACGCGGGAAGTGACCGAGGCGTCGAGCTCGGACGGGTCGAGACCCCACTGCTTCCGCGTGTAGTTGCGGAAGAACTTCTCGTAGAGCTCGCGGCCGACGCGCGCCAGGACGACGTCCTCCGATGTGCGAACGACCGGGATGGGTATGGCGCGCGACGCGAGGAACGCTTCGACCTGCTCCGAGTTGAGCGAGAGACCGTACAGCATGTTGATGGTGTCGAGGTTGATGGGGATGGGGACGAGCTGACCATCGACGCTCGCAAGCACTCGGTGCTCGTACCGACGCCAGGTCGTGAACTGGCTGAGGTACTCGAAGATCTCGGGGCTGTTCGTGTGGAAGATGTGCGGCCCGTACTTGTGCACGAGGATCCCGTCGTCGTCGAAGTGGTCGTAGGCATTCCCACCGATGTGATCTCGACGATCGATGACGAGGACGCGCTTCTGCGCTTTCGTCGCGAGCCGCTCCGCGAGCACGCTTCCTGCGAAGCCCGCTCCGACGATGACGTAGTCGATCATCAGTCGGCCGCCGTGGCGATCGAGGTCGTCTCCGGCTGTTGTTCGCCGGCGGCCTCCAGAACGAGACGTTCCATCTCCCGAACGGTGCCGTCCCACGACGTGCCTGCGAGGAACCGGTCGAACGCCTCGAGCCGCGCCTGGCGGTGCTCGCTCATCGCCTCCACCGCGGCCGCGACCGCGAAGAAGGGTCGATCCGCAATCCGAACCAGGCGCCGCTCGCCGTACGGCGTCACGATGTCGGCGATGGAGGTGGAGACGATCGGTGTGCCCGCGGCCATGTACTCGAGCACCTTCGTCGGACTGATGTAGCGCGTCGCCTCGTTACGCGCGAACGGGATCAGCGCGACGTCCCAGGTCGCGATGTACGCCGGAAGATCGGCGTAGGACTTGGGACCGAGGTAGTGGATGTTCGGGTGATGCGGCAGGACCGCGGGATCGATCTTCACCACGGGGCCGACCATCACGTACGACCACCCGGGCGAGAGCCTCGCCATGCCGTCGATGAGCTCGATGTCGAACCGTTCGTCGATCACGCCGAAGTACCCCAGCCGGGGTCGAGGGATGCCGGCCTGATCGGGCCGCTCGTCACGCCAGCCGCGCGCCAGCATGAAGTGGTGCGCGTCGACGCTCGAGGGGAAGCAGTGGACCGCGGGGTGACGGCCGCGCTTGGCTTCGTAGAGACGCCGTCCGCCGGTGAACACGAGGTCGGCGATCTCGAGCAGCTCGCTCTCTCGCTGAGGAAGCAGCTCGTTCGCGCCGAGGAAGGCGGACAGCTCGTCCATGCAGTCGTACACGATCGCGGCGGGCTCGAGCCCCTCGCCAAGAGGCAGCGCCATCGGCGTGTAAAACCAGAGGACCGGTCGCTCGATCCGACGTTGCCGCCACTCGTCACGCAACAGATCGCGCAGCTGGCGCTCGCGCACCGCCGTGGGGAGAGCAGCCGGAACACTGGTGCGCACCACCGTGACGCCCGGCGCGACCTCCCGCGTCGACAGAGCCGCGGCACCGTCCAGCGGCTCCTCCACGAAGAACACGTTCCAGCCGCGCGCGCCAAAGCGACTCAGCACGTGCTGCGGTCGCTGATAGACGAAGTCCCAACGAAGGTGCGAGAAGACGATGAGATCCACACGTACCTCGAAAGTGCGTGCCAGCTCTGCACGGTAGGGCGGGAGATCCGATGAAGACCGGGGGTCGTTACGTGATCGAAAAGCAAGTCGCGTGCCCTTGTTCCCCCAGAGACGATCGGGCCGAGCGCATGACTTCAGGTCATACGCCCCGTGCCCTTGGCTCACCGACGGCACGCGATTCGTTCGCGACGCAACCGTGAGGCGGCGCGAGGAGGCACGCGATTTGCCGATTCGGCCTCTTGCAAGCTCACATCGACGGAGGTCGGTGATGTTCGAGGAGGCGGTGCGCGGCGAAGGGAACGCGCGCTGGCATCTCGGGACGTGTGGCTGGACGACCTATCTACGGCAGGAGAAGCGGGCTACTTCTGAGATCGATCCGAGGATGGTCTGCCTCACCTGCGCGCGCGCGGCGCGCCAGAAGCTTCGCGACGACGAAGCGTCCCAGCCCCACGGGATGGTCATCGTCCGTGCCGCGGACAGACACATGGCGCCAAGGTGACGGTCTAGCCGAGTCGCGCTGAGCGGACCATGGGTCGCACAGGCTCGTTCATTGCGAGCCAGCCGAAGAAGATCACCAGACCGAGCAGGACCGCCCACCCCAGCAGCTCGCGGTTGCGCTCCTGCTCCTCCGGCATCCGTATCGCGCCGACCTCCGGCCAGTGCACGACGAGATATCCGTCCCGCACGCCCATGAGCGATCTGTCCTCGCCCGCCACGTCGAGCGTGATGCCGCGCATGTCGCCCTCTGCTGTGACCATGACGTGCGCGGGGGCATCCTTCGCGACGACCCGGTCGTTCACGGAGACTTCCGCGTACCCCCAGGCCGAGATCTCGGGCGTCATGCGTGGCAGCTCGCTCGTTCCGATGCCCGTGCGGCCGTGCTGGCTCACCTCGTACGCGACGCCGGACCACGTCGTGTAGGACCCGTGTGGATGACGCGGCATCGGCTTGTCGATCAGGACCTTGAATCGATCGCTTCCTTGCGTGAACTCAGCCGTGATGCGGACGATGTCGCGGTTCTGCAGATGGCTCCAACGGTTCCCGCCATCGGTGGTCTCCACGTCGATCCGACCGCTCGCGTCCTGTGCCCGTGCGAGGTCGTACGGACGGTCGCCGGCGACCATTTTGGCCGCGCCGGATGCACTGGCACTGGCCTGCAATCCGCCCTGCGGCGCATCTGCGTTGGCGCACGCGCCGAGCAGCACCGCGGAGAAAACCATCGCCGCTGTTCTCACGTCCGCTCCTCGACGACCGGGATGCGCTCCGCCGCGTCATCGATCGGCGAGCGCATGACGCGCGTCACGAGGAAAAGGCCGACGAGCGCGGCGATCAGATCGCCCGGCAGGTTTCTCAGCCAGAGATCTTCGTAGTCCATGAAACGCGTCGGCTGCAACGGTGGCAGGCCGGTGATCCACGGAGCCTCGGACGGGCTGCCGGCTGTTCCGAGGTACATCTGGTACGTCGTCCACACGAGAGCCAGCAGCAGGGCGGCCGCGATCCAACCGACACCCGAGAATCCGATGAACGACGCCCAGATGAACAGGAACACCACGGCGATCAGGAGTCGCTGCACGAAGAACGTGAGGCCTGGGAAGCTGCCCATCAAGATCGCCTGGGTGAGGATCGCATCGAGGATCACGACGACGACCGCGCCGCCGAGCGCCAGCAGAGCGACGGCTCGCGTATCGGTCTCGGCAAGGGGTCGCGCGCGCGGGATCCGGCGCCACGCCCAGAGCGCGATGAAGTACCCGGCGAGGATCACCAGATAGTGCGCGAGGAAACCGACCTGCCAGAGATCCTTGAACGAGAGCCACTGCGGCTCCTGCGGCAGTCCGATGGGTGAGAACCACTGGTAATAGATCTCGAGGACCAGGGTGTGCACGAGAGTCAGCGCCAGGCCCTGCCAGATACCGATCCCGAGGAAGACGGTCCCGACTGTGAAGACGGTCGTGATGAGGAACGTCTTTGTCACCCAGTACGTCCAGTACGGATCGTTCTCCCAGAACAGGCCGTGCGCGATGGCCGCGTCCATGAATATCGCAGCGAGCCCAACCGCGATGCCGAACTGCGCCGTCCCGACCGGCGTGAGCCGCGTGGTCAGAAGCAGCCGCTCACGCATACCTTCGCGAAAGCCCCGTCGCGTCATCCTTTTCGGACGGCGCGCCGCTACCGAGGGTCCGCCGCTCGGTCGTCACGGAGGCACGGAAAGCAGACCGCGTGCCTACTTGCCGCGCGACTGCGTCGTTACACGGCCTCGCCTGCAGGATCTTTAGGATCGCGCGACGTCATCGGCCGGGGATGGCCGCAGCCAACGTCGCGTAGCCTGAGCCTCGTCACTCATCCGCTTCGCCTCACGCGGACGCAGATCCTCGCCTTCAGACGGAACATCGGCGCGCTCGACGCGCGCATCCCGCGCGGAACGCGATCGCTCCGGCGCGCGGCGTGGGCCGGACTCCAGGACAGCATGCCGCGTGCGGCCCTGCTCTCGCTGCACGCGAGAGTTCAAGGCGTCGAGCCAACGACGTGGGCGGACCCGTCGCTCGTCCAGCTGTGGGGACCGCGTTACAGCGCATACGTCGTGGCTGCCGAGGACGTCGGCGTCTTCTCGCTCGGGAGGCTGCCGGACGATGCGCGAGCGCGGCTCATCGCCGAAGACCTCGCCGCTCGCCTCAAGCGGCTGCTCGGTCGCGGCGCGAAGATGACGTACGGGGCCGCGGGGCGCGCGCTCGGCGAGCCCCCAAATCGGCTTCGGTACGCAGCGCCCACTGGCACGGTGCTCATCCGGTGGGACGGCGCACGTCAGCCAACGATCCGGATCGTGCCCCCGCCCGAGCTCGACGCGCGTGACGCGCGTCTTGAGCTCGCGCGCAGATACACGCACGTCTTCGGTCCGACGACCGCGGCGGCCTTCTCCGCGTGGGCTGGTATCGCTCCGCGACAGGGCATCGCGGCATTCGAGGCGCTGCAAAGAGCGCTGACCCCAGTGCGAACGCCGATCGGCGATGCGTGGATCCTCGCGAGCGACGAGCAAGCTTTCCGCGACGCGCCCGCGCCGCCGGCCCAGGCCCGCCTGCTCCCGAGCGGTGACGCTTACTTTCTTCTGCAGGGACGCCATCGCGAGCTGCTCGTTCCGGACGCGACGCATCGTGCGACGCTCTGGACGCCGCGCGTCTGGCCCGGCGGCGTGCTCGTGGAGGGCGAGATGGCCGGCACGTGGCGCCGCACGCTCGGGGTCGTCACGATCCAGACGTGGCGCCGGCTCTCGCGCGCCATGCGTGATGCGATCGAAGCGGAGGCGGCGTCATTGCCGCTGCCGGATCTGCATCGCGGGGTCGTCGTCCGATGGATCGAATGAAAGGGGAGACCGCGTGACCGACCAGATAAGCGCGAAGGACTTCTACGGATCCGAAGGAGTCGACGATTGGCGCGTCGTGTGCGACGGCGCGACCGCCTACTACCCGACGGCGTCGTTCGCCGCGAGCGCTCAGCTGGTGCGGGCCATCAGCGAAGTGCCGGGCGTCGAGGAACACCGTCCCGACGTAGACATTCGCAAGGACGGCGTGACCGTTCGGCTGATCACGATGGATGACGGCTACTACGGGATGAGCCGCCGCGATGTCGACATGGCGCGCAGGATCTCCGCGGAGGCACGACGGCTGGGTCTCGCCTCGGATCCGTCGCAGGTGCAAGGCTTTCTCGTGATACCGGGCGCGACGGATACGGCCAAGGTCATGCCGTTCTGGCAGGCCGCGCTGGCGTACGAGCGACGCCCCGACACGCCCGACGAGGACCTGATCGATCCGCGCGGGCGCGGACCCGGGTTCTGGTTCGAGCCGATGAAGGAGGCGCGTCCGGGCGATCTCGGCGCCATCCACGTCGTCGTCTGGGTGCCGCGCGAGCAGGCCCAGACACGTGTCGCGGCCGCGCTGGCGGCCGGCGGTCGAATGGTGCGCGATGAGAACGCGCCCTCGTGGTGGACGCTGGCGGACGCGGCGGGCAACGAGGTCGACGTGGCGACCGTGGCCGGGCGCGATTGAGCGACGAGCCTCGCGCACACGCTCGGTTGTTCGTTCGCCGCTAAAGTGCTCCGAATGCTCCCCCGGGTGCTGGTCGTCGAAGACGACCTGCCGACGCTACGGATGATCGAGCTCGCGCTCAGCGACAGCGGCTACACGATCGCGACGGCGCGCGACGGAGACCTCGCCATCGGCGAGTGTCTGGTCACGGACCCCGACGTGATCGTGCTCGACCTGCGCTTGCCGCGCAGGGATGGACGCCAGTTCCTGCACTGGTACCGGCGGCACAGCGGAAAGGCGAAGGTCGTCGTCGTAAGCGGTGCGAGCGAGAACGATCCGCTGGTGCAGGGCCTTGTCGCCGACGACTTCATCGACAAGCCTTTCGATGTCGACCGACTCAGTCGGTCCGTGGAGCGCCTCGCGTCTCACTAGGCAGCTCCGGTGATAAAGTGCCGGCCGCGATGACTCACGCCAAGCGCGTCGTGCGCACGCGCACGCGGAAGACCAGCGCGTCGGCGGCGCGCAGGCTTTCCAGCGGCACGAGAGCGTCATCACGGGATTACGCCACGCTCGCGGGACGCAGCGACGCCGCCATGACCGAGAGAACGGGATCGCGGAGCTCGTTTCCGCGGCGGGCACGCCTGATTGGTGGAGCCAGACCGTCGCCGTGGGCTACGAGCGCATCCGCGGGCTGCGCGAGATCGGACAGCGGCTCGACGGCGCGTACGAGGCCAGCAAGAGCAGGACGTTCGCGGTCTCAGCGACAAAGCTGTTCGACGCGTTCGCCAAGCCTCGTCTCCGTGCGCGGTGGCTGCCGGGCAGCGAGTTGCGCAGCGCGAGTCCGCGGAAACGGTTGCGCCTCCGCCTCTCGGACGGGACGAGCGCGGAGGTGGGATTCATCGCAAAGACCGCGTCGAAGAGCGCCGTCGCGATCCAGCATCAGCGGCTTCCCAACAAGACCACCGCGGCGAAGATGAAGACGTGGTGGTCGGAGCGTCTCGACGCGCTCGGCGAGGTGCTCGGCGTATAGGGCGCATCCAATATGGGTCGGTGAGCACATATGACGTCGTGGTCGTCGGCGCCGGCCCGGCCGGACTCTCCGCTGCGCTGATGCTGGGTCGGTGCCGGCGCCGTGTCGTCGTGATCGACGACGGCGCGCCGCGCAATCGCGCGAGTCTCGCGGCCCACGGGTTTCTCACGCGCGATGGCGCCGCACCCGCCGCTCTGCTCCGCCTCGGTCGTGCCGAGCTCGCGAAATACCCGACGCTGCAGCTCGAGTCGGGCACCGTCGTGGACGCCACGGGGACACGCGGCGTGTTCCGAGTACGGTGCCGC
Source organism: Candidatus Limnocylindria bacterium (assembly GCA_035281485.1). Lineage (GTDB taxonomy): Bacteria > Chloroflexota > Limnocylindria > P2-11E > P2-11E > CF-39. The sequence goes on from DATEDV010000243.1 coordinate 7,049, forward strand.
GACGGGCGAGAGTTCACGGGCCGCCGTCTCCTGCTCGCGACCGGCGTCGTCGATGAGCTGCCTCCGATCGATGGCCTGGCGGCGCTGTACGGGCGGACCGTCCATCACTGTCCGTTCTGCGACGCGTACGAGTACGCCGGTCGGCGGCTCGTGCAATACGGACGTGGGCGTGCCGGCGTCGAGGCCGCGCTGCTCCTCCGCTCATGGACCGACGACGTCGTCCTCGTTACCGACGGTGCAGCTCTCGACCGCTCCGGGCATGCGCGCTGCGAACGCGGTGGCGTGCGTGTGCGGGAGGAGCGCATCCGCCGCCTCGTCGGCCGAGCGGGCAGGCTGCAGCGCATCGAGTTCTCCGCAGGCCGGGCCTTGTCCTGCGCGGCGCTGTTCTTCGCATCCGCGCAGCGGCAGCGCTCGGATCTCGCGGAGCGACTGGGCTGCATGTTCACAAAGGACGGCGCGGTCATGACGACCGAGCATGAAACGACGAACGTGCCCGGCCTCTACGTCGCCGGCGATGCGTCGCACCGCGAGCAGAAGGTCGTCGTCGCCGCGGCCGAAGGAACGCAGGCGGCGATCAAGATCCACATCTCGCTCTCGGCGGAGGACCTCCGCGCTCGCGGCGGGGCACGCCGAGTGCAACCGGTCGGTGGCGTGACGTCACGACGGCGCAGGCGGTCTTAGATCTCTCAGATCTGGCAGCTCATGGAGGCGCCGGCGACCGACCCGCCGTCGCTGCGCAGGCGGACCAACTGGCTCATCGCGATCCATCTTGTCCTTGCGACTTCCGCGTTCGCCGTGCTCGTGCTGGTCGCGTGGCGCATCCGGCTGCTCCTGACGCTCACGCAGCGAAGCAACGTCGAAACGCTCGTCATCGCCTTCGTCGTCATCTTCCTCGGTTATCTGCTCGTCACGACGGCGCCGGCGACGATCGGCGCGCTGCGCATCCTCGCGTACCGAGCCATGGGGACCGAACGTGGGCAGCGAGCGCTACAGCGCAAGGTGCGCTCGGATCGGAAGGAGACGAAGCGATCGCACATGAACGTCGCGGTGCGCGGTCCGGGCGATCGCGATGTGGAGGTCCCGATCCAGGACCGCTTCGGAAAGATCTGCGCGCTCAAGCTTCACCTCACGGAGGTGGTGTTCGAGGAGGCGCCCGAGGAGCTGACCCACTCCGTGCTCCAGCTCGTCGTCGATCAGCTCGGCAAGGTGGGGAAGCTGGAGGGCACAGAGCATCAGCCCAAGGTCATCTACTGGGACTCGCTGGACGAGGGCGCGGCCGAGGCCTACGCGTCGCAGGTCGGCGCGTTCGATCGTCTCGAGAAGGTGCTCGGGAAGGAGACGCTCTGGCCGGCCGTGCGGATCGATAAGAAGGGCGTCGAGTCGATCCAGGACATGCTGAAAGAGGCCGCGCCGACGATCCGCGAGAACCTGCTGCTTCCCGACATCGAGTACTCGGCGGAGTTCGCCATCCCGATCATCCCCGAGCCCTTCGCATTCATGCAGCTGCGGCGGAAGATGGAGCATGCCGACGCGGTCGCGAGCATGGGCTGCGCGACCATCGTCGCCGTCGTGTTCCTCACCGCGATCGCGTGGGTCCTCATCAACCCGCCGTGGGTGCCGGGGACGTGAGACCTGTCGCGTGGCTCCTCCTCGCTCTGGTCGTCACGACCGCGTGCCTCGGTCCCAAGCCGCAGGTGCGCTCCGCGGAGGTCGCGCCGCCGGAGGACGGAACGGCCAGGGCCACCGTCGTGATCGAGAACCGGGGGAGCGGCGACGTGCAGGTCGAGGTGACGGTCACGCTGCGCTACGGAGATCGCGTCGTCGGACGGGCCGACACGACGACGGAGCTGAAGTCCCGGGAGACCATCACCGTCGTCATCGAGGTCGAAGTGCCCGATGATGCGAGCGAGCTGAGCGTGGAGGCGGAGGTGGTCTACCCACCGGACTAGACCCGCGCCAGAGTTGAGAAGGACGGATCCGGAAGCCGAGCCAGGAACGGACACCTCGCCGCGTCGTTCTACGGATGATGGTCCCGTCGCAGCTCGCTCGGTCGCTTGCGCGTGCCCTCTCGTTCGCGATGGCAGTCGTGGTGAGCGCGTGTACGGCAACGAGCGGTGTACCCACGGCCTCCCCGACGGTTTCCCCTCTCGCCTCACCGACGCCGCTCGCGACCATCGCCGCGCCGACAGCGACTCCCTCGCCGACGCCCACGCCGCGCGAAGAGCCGCCCGCGGTGGCGACGGAGCCGATCGCGATCGCGGTCCAGCTCGCGAACGCGGAGCGCGCGATACGCGATCCGGCGGTCACGGGCGCGGAGCTCGCGTGGACCGGCCATCTCCAGCAGCGGATCTACCGCACGCTCTCGGCACGGCCGGAGCTGAAGGACACCGTCTTCACCGCGCTTCCGCCCACCGTCCGACCCGCGGCGACCGCGAACTTCGACGCGACCGCCGATCTCCGCGCCACCGTCGTGCCTCGCACGGAGCTCCCGACCGCGTGGCGCATCGTCGAGCCCGCTCCGGCGGAGGAGCTGAAGGGCTACTACGACGAAGCCGAGCGCGAGTTCGGCGTGCCGTGGCAGTACCTCGCCGC
>DATEDV010000244.1:0-7284 GCA_035281485.1 Candidatus Limnocylindria bacterium
CATCCCCTCCAGCGCCAGCGCGCAGTCCTCCGCCGATCGGGCCATCGGCCCCATCTTGTCCAGCGTCCACGAGAGCGCCATGGCGCCCGCGCGGCTCACCAGTCCGTACGTCGGCCGCAGGCCGGTGACACCGCAGTAGGCGGAGGGCGTGCCGATCGAGCCCGACGTCTCCGAACCGAGCGCGTACGGCACGAGGCCACCCGCGACGGCGGTGCCCGAGCCGCTCGACGAGCCACCGGACCACCGCTCGACGTTCCACGGATTTCGGCCGGGCCCCTGCAGCGATGCGCTCGGGTAGCGGTAGCCTCCGCCGCCGGCGAGCTCGACCATCGCGAGCTTCGCGGCGAGCACGGCGCCGGCGCGCTTCAGCTTCGCGACCGCGGTCGCGTCCATGTCGATCACCTGGTCGCGATACGGCGGTGCGCCCCACGTGGTCGGCGCGCCCTTGGCCGCGAGGAGATCCTTCGCTCCGTATGGGATACCGAGCAGCGGACGGCGGTCGCGGCGCTTCAGGGCCGCGTCCGCGCGCGTGGCCTCTGCGATCGCGCGGTCGCGCATGACCGTCGCCACGGCGTTGTAGCGGGGGCCCACGCGGGCGAGACGCTCGCAGGTCTCTTCGGCGAGCTCCACCGCGGAGACCGCGCGCTTGCGCAGCGCGTTCTGCAGCTCCGCGATGGTCGCGTAGCGGTGATCGCTCAGGGACGGTAGACCGTGGGGGGCTCGGTGGCGATCGGAACGCGCTGCTTGCGTATCTCCGCGGCGTTCTTCTCGACGATCTCACGTGCCTCCTCCGCGAGGCGCGCCGGATCGTCGATCGGCCGCGTGTCTTCCGCGGGTGTGTTCGGTCCGCGCTTCGTTTTTCGCGCCGTCTCTTTCACGGAATCCGCAGGATAGCGTGCTACCCTCGGTCGATGGAGTCGCCGCCGATGCAGCGTCGCTATCCGGTCGTCGAGCGACCGCTCTCGCCGCGCGATTACGACATGCCGATCGGCTGGTGGGGATGGAATTGGGAGCCACCGGTGCCGATGTCGATCACGCAGCTCGTCGAGGCCGGCAACATGGACGCGCGCACGGCCGCGCTGTGCGGACTGACGCTCGGATCGCACGGCTCGATGCTGATCGCCGCGGAGCAGCCCCACTCAGGCAAGACGACGACGCTCACGGCGCTGCTCGACTTCCTGCCGAACGCCACGCGTCGCATCTTCATCCGCGGCTGGGCCGAGACGTTCGACTTCCTCGGCCAGACCGATCCCGACGGGACGCTGCTCCTGGCGAACGAGCTCTCATCCCACCTGCCGGTGTACCTCTGGGGCCCGAAGGCCGTTCGCGTGTTCGAGACGCTTCGGCGAGGGTACGCGCTCGCGTCCACACTGCACGCCGACTCGTGCGATGAGGCGCTCGCGCAGCTCGTCGGGGAGCTCGGCGTGGATCGCGGCGATCTGGCGCGTGTGCATCTCCTCGCGGTGATGCGCATCTACGCGACGTCGGGCGGCGGCTATGCGCGGCGCGTCGTCTCGGTGCATCGCCTGGTGGCCCGCGGCGGCACCGTCGCGGCGGTCCCGCTCGTCGAGCACGACACGCGCTCCGACACGCACCGCCACGACGAGGAAGCGGAGATCGAGCTGCTCCAGGCGCTGCGGAACGGCACCGACCGCGGGAGCGCCGCGGACGACATCGATCGCCACGTCGCGCTCCTCAACGAGCTCTTGCGGCGACGCTGCCGCCGGATCCCGGAGGTCCGCGCGGCGCTCGCGTCCCATCGCGGCGAGCGCGTCCCGAATGACATCAGAGGAGATCCCGTCGAATGACAGACCGACCAACGACGATCGGCGCCCTCCGCGAGACCGGCTACCGCAGCCGCACCGTCAAGGAAGAGCTCCGCGCCAACCTCATCACCGCCCTCGCCGAGAAGCGCCCGCTCTTCCAGGGCATCGTCGGGTACGAGGCGACGGTGATCCCGCAGATCGAGAACGCGATCCTCTCCGGGCAGGACATCATCTTCCTCGGCGAGCGCGGACAGGCCAAGACCCGCATCGCTCGTCAGCTCGTCGAGCTCCTCGACGCGGTGTCGCCGGCGATCGCGGGCTGCGAGATCAACGACGACCCGTTCAAGCCCATCTGCGCGGCCTGCAAGTACCGCATCGCCAACGACGGCGACTCCGTCGAGCTCGTCTGGTTGATGCGTGACCAGCGCTACAGCGAGAAGCTCGCGACGCCGGACATCTCGATCGCAGACCTCATCGGCGAGGTCGATCCGATCAAGGTCGCGGAGGGTCGGTACCTTTCGGACGAGCTCACGATCCATTACGGCCTCGTGCCGCGCACGCACCGCGGCATCTTCGCGCTCAACGAGCTGCCCGACCTCGCCGAGCGCGTGCAGGTCGGTCTGCTCAACGTCATGGAGGAGCGCGACGTCCAGATCCGCGGCTACAAGGTGCGACTCCCGCTGGACCTCTTCGTCGTCGCGTCCGCGAACCCGGAGGACTACACCAACCGCGGACGCATCATCACGCCCCTCAAGGACCGCTTCGGCTCGCAGATCCGCACGCACTATCCCAAGGACCTCGCGATCGAGGTCGGGATCATGGAACAGGAACGCAACCTGTTCGTCGACGAGGGCATCACGACGACCGTTCCGGGGTACATGAAGGAAGTGCTCGCCGAGCTCTCGCAGCTCGCCCGGCGCTCCCCCGAGATCTCGCAGCGCTCCGGGGTGTCCGTGCGCGTGACGGTCTCGAACTACGAGAACCTCGTGTCGAGCGCGCTGAAGCGCTCCCTGCGGACGGGCGAGACGAACGTCGTGCCGCGCATCAGCGACCTGCCCGCGGTGGTCGCGTCGACGGCCGGCAAGATCGAGCTCGAGTCGGTCGGGGACGTGACCGAGGAGCGCGTGATCGAGCGCCTCGTCGGACGCGCGGTCTACAACGTCTTCAATCGCACGTTCTCGCTCGCGGAGTTCGACTCGCTGCTCGCGGCCTTCGGCCGCGGAGCGACGATGCACGTCTCCTCATCGCAGGCGAGCCAGGAGTACGTGAAGCAGGCCTTGCAGATCCCAGGCATGAAGGGCGCCGTCGCGAAGCTCGGTGCGTCCGGAAATCCCGCCGCGGTGGCGGCAGCCGTCGAGTTCGTCCTTGAAGGGCTGCATCTCAACCGAAAGCTCAATAAGGAGCGCGGGGACACGCGGAGCACGTTCCGCGCGTGATCACGTTCGCTAGTTCCGCACCGTCGCCGGCGCGCCGCGTCGCCCCCTCTCCTCGCGGCTGGCTACGGGCGCCCGCTGAAGACCGCGCGAGTCGTGTACGGGCGCCCTGGGCGCAGATGCTCGTCGAGGGGGCGCCGCGCCACGCCGGCGACGCGCGTCACCACGCACACGTGTCGCGCGCATGAACGAGCTCCCGCACCTTGATGATTTCGGTCGAGATATTCGCTACTCCCGTTGGGACGGAACTCAACGCCTTGACGCGCTCGAGGCAGATGAATTGCTCGGCGCGATGTCGGACGAGCTTCTTGCTGGCGGGGATCTTGAGGACGCTTTAGCTCGTCTCTCGCGATGGGGCATGCCCGGGCGCATGGAGGGGATGAAGGATCTGCTCGAGCGTCTGCGGACGGCCAAGCAGCGGCGCGCCGAGCGGCACGACCTGTCGAAGGTCTTCGATGAGCTCAAAGCGAAGCTCGAGGACGTCAAGCGCCTCGAGCGCGAGGGCCTCGAGCGCCGGCGCGACGCCGAGGCGCCGAACGAGCAGCTGCGTGAAGGCATGCGGAAGATCGCGGAGGAGCGGCTCGCGCAGCTCGACGCCCTGCCGCAGGACTTCGGTCGCGCGATGCGAGCGCTCAAGGACTACGAGTTCGTCGAGCCCAAGGCCGCGGAGAAATACCAGGAGCTTCTGAAGGATCTTCAGGAGCAGGTCCTCGGGTCGTACTTCCGGAACATGCGCGATTCGCTGCGTAACCTCACGCCGGAGCAGCTGGAGCGGACGCGGCAGATGATCCGCGACCTGAACCGCGCCCTGAAGGAGCGCATGGAGGGCGGCGAGCCCGACTTCGAAGCGTTCCAGCGGCAATATCCGGAGCTCGCCGGCGGCGCCAAGGACTGGGACGACCTGCTGCGACAGCTCGCGCAGGGCATGGCCGCGATGCAGTCCCTGTGGCGAAGCATGTCGTCGGAGATGCGCGAGCAGCTCGAGAGCATGATCGGGGCGGCATTCAACGATCCCGGGCTGCAGGCCGCGATGAGCGACCTCGCCGAGACGCTGTCCGAGCTCATGCCGATGGACGGCTTCGACCACGGGGTGTCGGGCGACGAGCCGATGACGCTCGCCGAGGCGCTCGGGCTCATGGACGAGATGAATCAGCTCTCCGACATGGAGGACACCGTGCGCTCGGCACGGTCGGCAGACGACCTCGCGTCTCTGGATGCCGACGAGGTCGACCGGCTCGCGGGTCCGGGCGCGCGCCAGTCGCTCGAGCAACTGCGGAAGATGACCGAGCTCCTCGAGGAGGCCGGCCTGATCCGCAAGGACGGCGAGCGGTACGAGCTCACCCCGCGCGGCATTCGCAAGATCGGGCAGCGTTCTCTCGAGGACATCTTCGCGACTCTGAAACGCGACGCCTTCGGCAGTCACCGCGCGCGCACGCGCGGCCGCGGTGGTGACCCGACCGACGAGCTCAAGACATACGAGTTCGGGGACCCATTCCTGCTCGACCTGCCCGACACCGTGAAGAACGCGGTCTATCGAGATGGCGCCCACGTTCCGGTGAAGCTGGCGGCGGAGGACTTCTCCGTTTACCGCACCGAGCTCATGACGCAGTCGGCGACGGCGATCCTCGTCGACGTCTCTCGCTCGATGCTTTTCCGCGGTTGCTTCCTCGCGGCGAAGAAGGTCACGCTCGCGCTCGACTCGCTGATCCGGACGACGTTCCCGAAGGACGACCTGTACATCGTCGGGTTCTCCGCGATGGCCCAGCAGCTGAAGCCGCAGGAGCTGCCGCGCCTCACGTGGAACGAGTACATCTACGGCACGAACATGCAGCACGCCTTCGAGACCGCACGGACGCTCCTGGCGCGCTCACGCGGCAAGAACAAGCAGATCATCCTCATCACCGACGGCGAGCCGACGGCGCACTTCGAGCCCGGGGACCCCGAGGCGAAGTTCGCCTACCCCCCGACGCTCCGCACGCGCGAGATGACGCTCCGCGAGGTGCTGCGCTGCACGCGGGAGGGCATCACGATCAACACGTTCATGCTGGCGCGCGGCCACTATCTCGTCGACTTCGTGAACCAGATGTCGAAGATCAACAGCGGGCGCGCGTTCTACGTGGAGCCGGAGCGCCTCGGCGAGTACGTCCTCGTGGACTACGTCAGGCACAAGCGCCGCAAGGTCGCCTGACGCCTAGGCGGTCCTCCGCCAGCGGACCGACAGGACCGCGGCTATGGCGCACACCGCCGCGCCGAACAGTGGCCAGAGCACGATCCCGAGCGTCGCGCCGATGAAACCGAACGCCGCGCCGAAGCGGTCGCCTGGCGCGGTCGACAGACCGATGAGGTTGCCGGTCTGAGCGAGCCAGGCCGTGAACGCGCCGACGAAACCGGTGACAGCGCCGATGACCGCGGCCCACCCGAACGCGAACGGCGTCTCGAAGTCGAAGCCGCTGTCGCCGACGAGCGCCCGCGCCAGAACGATCCAGGCCGCGACCGACACGACGCCGCCCAGCCAGCCGATGACCGGCAGCTGCTCGAAGAACGTGATCGCGACGAACGCGACGCACCCGAGCGTCAGATACCAGAGACCGCGCACGTCCTTACCTTAGCGAAACCGAGGGCGCGCGCTCCGTAACGCTCGTCACGCTCGCGATGTCGGATCGCCGGTCTTGATGAAGCCAAGCGCCCGGCGCCACGCGTCGTCGCAGGCCTGCCGGTGCTCTGCGAACGTCCGGTCAAAGAACGAATGCGGCGCGCCCGGGTACGTGACGATGTGGTGCTCGACGCCCGCGGCCTTGAGAGCGCGTTCGAATTCTTCGACCTCGTTCGCGGGGATGCCGGGGTCGGCGCCACCGAAGAGACCGAGCACAGGTGCGCGCATTCGCGTCGCCCGATCCTTCGGAGCGGTGCCCTCCTCGCCCTCGCGCGTCGAGAGGCGGCCGTAAAAACCGACCACGCCGGCCAGCTCGGCGTGCTCGGCCGATGCGAAGAACGCCTGCCGCCCGCCCATGCAGAAACCGAGGACGTACACGCGCTGTGCATCCGTCGCGCCGCGGAGGTGCCCGATCGCACTCGCGATGTCGGCCTGGATGGTCGTGGTCTTTGTCTTCGCAACGTGCTCGCGGAACTCGAAGTCGTCTCCACGCCGGGAGGTGCCCGCGGTCCTGCCGAAGTAGTCGATCGCGATCGCGTGCACGCCCGCGGAGGCGAACCGCTCGGCCAGCTCCTCGTAGAACGGATGCAGGCCGCGCACGTCCGGAGCGATCACGACGCCGCGCTCGCCCTGGGCGGCCTTTGCGAGGCGGGCGCGGAAACGCGTCGCGTCCTCGCTCGTCAGGACCACGTCCTCGCCCGGCGCGCCGCCGGATATCGGTAGCAGATCGACAGGCACATCGGGTGGACGCGCACCCGGCGGATAACACATGGAGGCCTAATCCTGCCACCAGTGGACTGGGTATGCTCGCGCGCGTGGCGGGATTGAAGGAACGCGTCGCGGCGAAGATCGACGAGATGCGTCCGTATCTCGAGCGAAGCGGCGGTCATGTCGATCTTGTTGATATCGAGGATGGCATCGCGAAGGTCCGCGTCGCCCTGACCCGGCCCGGGCCGAGCCGTCTGGTCGCGTCATTGCAGCTGAAGAGCGGAGTCGAGCGCGCGCTCCGCGCCGACATCCCCGAGCTGCGCGGCGTAGAGGCCGTGAACCTGCCCCCCTACTCGGAGCTCGGCTGGGACCAGGCCGACTTCGTTCCGACCGAGCTGCCGCGGCCCTCCGACCTCGACGGCGACCGCTAGCGTCGCGCCGCGGCCTTGGCGAGCCGGCGCGTTCGACCGGCGGGTGAACGCCGGCTAGGTCAGGGCCGGCGCGAGAGTGCGCCACTCCGCGACCGGGTCGCCCTTTGGGTCGACGCGCAGCACCTGGAGACACACGTGATCCGCGCCGTTCGCGAGATGCACCTCCGCGCGCCGGCGGATCGCGCGCGCGTCGCCCCACACCACGATCTCGTCCACCAGCGCGTCGCTGCCGTCGTTCGCGAGATCGGCGTCGCTCCAGCCCAGGCGCCGGAGGTTGTTCGCATAGTTGTCCA
>DATEDV010000245.1:0-3943 GCA_035281485.1 Candidatus Limnocylindria bacterium
AGGAGCTCCGTCATCTGCCCGAGATCATCGGCGCGGATGAGGACCGCGCCGGCGCGCGCGCGGCCGAGCTCTTCCAGCGGCTGCAGCCCCGCACCATCCGCGTCAGCGCGCGCGAAGCGGAGATCGCGAAGCTTCTGACGAACACATGGCGCTACATGAAGTTCGCCATCGCGAATCAGTTCTTCATGCTGGCCCACGGTTCGGGCATCAACTACGAGAACGTGCTGCGTGCGATCAAGCAGGACTACCCGCGCGCCGCGGATCTCCCCGGTCCGGGCTTCGCCGCGGGGCCGTGCCTGCTGAAGGACACGATGCAGCTCGCCGCGTTCGCGCCCGACCACTTTCCGCTGGGGCACTCCGCGATGCAGATCAACGAGGGTCTGCCCACGTACATCGTCTCCGCGATGCAGCGGCGCTTCGGACCGGTGCGCGGACGCACGATCGGCATCCTCGGCATGGCGTTCAAGGCGGAGTCCGACGATCCGCGCGCCTCGCTCTCGTACAAGCTCCGTCGACTGCTGCTGTGGGAAGGCGCGAACGTCCTCTGCACGGATCCATATGTGAAGGGCGATGGCCTGGTGACGCTGGATCAGGTGACGCGCGAGGCCGACATTCTCGTCCTGGGTGTCCCGCATCAGGCGTACCGCGGCCTTGATCTCGACCGGCGCTGCCTCGTCGACGTCTGGGGTGCGTTGGGCCCGATCAACGTCTGATGCGGATCCTCGTCACGGGCGCCGGGGGTTTCATCGCCGGCTACCTCATCCCAGAGCTTCTGTCGTCCGGGCACGAGGTCGTCGGCGTGGACAACGAGAGCAAGTACGGCGCGGTGCGCCGGTCGTTCGACGACCATCCACGCTACCGGTTCGTCCGTGGCGACGCGAAGGACGCCGATCTCCTGACCGAGCTCGCGCTCGAGTGTGACCAGGTCGTCGCGGGCGCGGCCATGATCGGTGGGATCGCCTACTTCCACGAATTCGCCTATGACCTCATCGCCGAGAACGAGCGCATCACGGCCGCCACGTTCGACGCCGCGATCGCCGCGCGACGCGACGGTCGTTTGGCACGCATCGTCGTCGTGTCGAGCTCGATGGTGTTCGAGTCCGCGACCGTCTTCCCCACTCCGGAAGGCGCGGAACGGACGAGTCCACCGCCCCGTTCGACCTACGGCTTCCAGAAGCTCGCCACGGAGTACTTCGCGCGCGGCGCGTGGGAGCAGTACGAGCTGCCGTTCACGATCGTCCGGCCGTTCAACTGCGTTGGCATCGGCGAGCGGCGTCCGCTTCGCGCGGCCGAGATGACCGCCGGCAACCGTCAGCAGGCCCTGAGCCACGTCGTTCCCGATCTCGTCCAGCGCGTGCTCGCCGGACAGGATCCGCTGCACATCCTGGGCGATGGCGCGCAGGTCAGGCACTACACGTACGGCGGAGACGTCGCCCGTGGCATCCGGCTCGCGATGGAGTCGCCGAAGGCGGTCAACGACGACTTCAACATCTCGTCGCCCGAGGGGACGACCGTGCGCGAGCTCGCCGAGCTCATCTGGCGCAAGCTCCGCGGAGACGCACCGCTGCGCCTGGTCCACGACGAGCCGTTCGAGTACGACGTGCAGCAGCGCATCCCGGACGTCACGAAGGCGCGCCGCGTCCTGGGCTTCGAGGCGACGACGAGCCTCGACCGCTCGCTCGACGAGGTGATCGCGTGGCTGCGCGCGGAAGCCGCGGCCGGCGCGGTGTAGCGGCGCGTGGCATCGCAGGACGGACCGCAGCTCAGCATCGTGCTCCCCGTTTACAACGAGGCGGAGAACATCGAGCCGGTGCTGCGCGGGCTGTCGGCCGCGGTACGAACGCCCCACGAGGTCATCGTCGTGTACGACTTCGACGAGGACACGACCGTTCCGGTGGTGCGGCGGCTCGCGCTGCCGAACGTGCGGCTCGAGCGCAACCGGCTCGGCCGCGGGGTACTCAACGCGATGCGCGCGGGTATCCGCGCCGCCCGAGGCGAGCTCGTCCTCATCTCGATGGCCGATGGCTCCGACGAGCCCGACGTCGTCGACAGGATGGTGGGGCTGGCGAACGGCGGCGCCGACGTGGTCGCGGCGAGCCGCTACATGCGCGGTGGACGCCAGGTCGGCGGGCCGCCGCTGAAGGCGCTGCTCTCGCGGCTGGCCGGTCTAACCCTGCATCATCTCGCGGGCCTGCCGATCCACGACGCGACCAGCAACTTCCGCCTGTATCGGCGCTCGTTCCTCGAAGCGGTCGAGATCGAGAGCCAGGCGGGGTTCGAGCTCGCGCTCGAGCTGACCGTGAAGGCGCACCGCGCCGGGCGCAAGATCGCCGAAGTGCCGACCGTGTGGCGCGACCGCACCGCGGGTACGAGCCGCTTTCAGCTGCGCCGGTGGCTGCCGCACTACGTTCGGTGGTACGTCCGCGCGTTCACCCGCGCCGCATAGCGGACGCGGGAGCCTACTCGCCGACGAACTTCTGAGAGTTCCCCATGTGCGGATACACGCGCGCCTGCACCACCGCGAGCAGCTGCTTGGTGTGGTTGCGGTCGTGATGCACCCACTCCTGCAGGAGATCCTTCACGCGCAGGAGCCCGACCTTGGGATGCTCGCCGCCGCGCTCGAGATCCGCCGCCGTGAGCGAGCGCACCATCGCGATGCTGTCGTGCCGTAGACCCATGAATTCCATCCACACGCTCTGGCTCATGCGCGCGCAGTCGTTGCGCTCCCGCGCCACCGCCTCCTGATCCCACGCGACCAGCGGCCGTCCGGCGATCATGTCGCGGATCCGTCCCGCGAAGCCGCGGCGCTCGGCCTCGATGAGGTGGCCGACGCATTCGTTGACGCACCACTCGCCCGGTGCCGGGTGCCACTGCGACCCATCGTCCCCGAGCGCGGTGATCTCGCCTTCGATGAGCGCGCAGCTCGACTCCAGCAGCGCCGCGATCGTCGCGACCGGCAGCGCGTCGCTCATGAGATGAGCTGCGGTGCGCTCCGGATCGGGACGTGGACGTTGAGCACGACGGTGCCGTCGGGCCGCGTCTCGTGCTGCGACTCGCCGCGCAGCAGGTCGAGCCGCTCGCTCCGCCGGAGCCCGGACTGCAGCTCGCCGTCCGGCGGGAGCTCCCGGCCGTCGCTCTGGAGCAGGATCTCGAGCTTGTCGTCCTTCCAGGTCATGCCGAGGACGAGGTCCTTGGCCGTCGCCTTCTCGATGCGCTCCACGAGCGAGTCCTGGATGAGACGGAAGATGGCCACCTCGTCGTCGGACGGCAGACGACGGTCGCGCCCGGTGCTGGAGAAGTCGATGCGGATGCCGTGCTTATCGATGAGCGTCTGGACGTAGCGCCGCATCGTCGGCACCAGACCGAGGTCGTCGAGGATCATCGGCCGCAGCTCGAAGATGAAGCCGCGGAGCTCCTGCAGCGTCTTGTTCACCATCTGGCGGAGCGCCGCGAGCTCGGTGCGCGAGCGCTGCGGGTCGACCTCGAAGAGACGTTCGCTGATCTCGGACTGCAGGACCACGTTGGCCATGGCCTGCGCCGGGCCGTCGTGCACCTGACGCGCGATGCGCTTGCGCTCCTCCTCCTGCGTGTCCACCACGGCCTGCAGGAGCCGGCTCTCGTCGATGACGGGAGCGGTGTCGGCCGGCATCGGCGCCTGCGAGCTCGAGTTGTGCACGTGGTCCTGCGCCGCCGTGACGAGCGCGCGTGCGCGCTCGAGGAGCTTGCGCTTCGCCTGGAGCCCGGCCAGCTGCGCCTCCATCGTCATGCGGCGCGACAGCGCGGCGGAGTGGTCGTCGGTCGCGGTGAAGATCTCGTCGCGCTGGAAGTTGCCGGGGTTCGCGCGCACCTCTTCGACACGGGCGCGCGTCTGATCCTCGCGCGCCTTGAGGCGGCTGACCTCGGTCTGCGTCGACTCCACCAGCAGGTCCAGCTCGCGGACCTC
>DATEDV010000246.1:0-8149 GCA_035281485.1 Candidatus Limnocylindria bacterium
TGAGCTACTCCCGCGCTCATGAACCGTCGACGAAAACTGCGATCTCGGTGACAGTTCGTACAAACGATATCGCACTTCGCGATCTCTTCGAGCAGCCGACCGATGGTGACGCGACCAGCCATCTGCGAGCCCAAGCCGTACTTCGTTGAGCCCATGCGATGGTCGAATTCCATAGCGCACACGGGGAACGTCCCGCCACAGTCCGCGCATGGAAGCATTCGAATACGGATTAGCAGATCCATCTGCTCTTGACGGCGGCGAGTCCAAGCCTCGCCACGCTTCTGGGGCGAAGGACTTTGAGCCGGCGCTGCTGACGGCTTGAACCGATGCGTGAAAAGACCTGCTGCGTACTGGGGCAGAAAGACGCCTCCGCAATCCATGCAGGGGACACGGCGCAGATCGCCGCGCGGACGCGATCGATCGTCAGCGCCGACGATCCAGGACCGCTTCGGGCCGATGATGCTCGAGGAGCCTGGCGAGAGAAACGCCCGGAACAGTGGTGAGTGTGTAGCGCTGGCCGCGTCGGGCGTGTTGCGACCGATCGCACGTGAACCGGATGAGCGCCGCGCCGGGTTTGGAGTCCATCAGCGGACCCAGAACTCCACGTAGGCGCCTTCGTCCTCCATCCAGGAGACGCCTTCGACGAGCGGGCGCACCGGGATACGGTGAACGCCGGTCACGGACCCGCGGACCTGGAAAGTGAAGTTGGCAATGGAACCGGGTGCCACGACGTTCTCGGTCTGGACCGCGGGTCGATCGGGCGCCGGCCAGTCGTGAGCAAAGCCGAGGTCGGCGTAACGGCGATCGTCGTTGATGACACCCAGACGCGCCTCGGCGGCCGTCCCGCGGATCCATGGTGTGGACCCGACATTCCGGAACGAGATGAAGATCGTGCCGGTCTCTCCGAGCGTCAGCACACGCAGTGGACTCTGCGATACCCAGCGGCTATGCAGGGCCGCGGCCTTCGGAGCGGGCACGTCCGCCGACGCCGCGTATGCCGATTCGACGTCGTCCCCCGCCCCAGCTTCCACCCCCACCGGCGGTCGGGCTGCGTCGGCGACCAGGAGCGCTATAAACGCGGGCAATAGCAATGCGAAGGCGACAGTCGCCATCGTCAGGCGCCGTGGACCGCTCGGCATCGGCTGCGCTTCCCCTCCGCCCGTGCCGGTCACGGACTGGATGCTTTGTGTCGCAAAGCATAGGCGGGCGGTAAAGAGAGCCCCCGGTGAAGCGTGGGCGCGAGCGGACCGACTATCTGCTCCTGGCGCGTGTTCGGCGCAGTCTGCGGGCCCTGAACGGCGCGATCGCTCGCGGCGCCGCGGCGGAAGGCGTCACGCTTCAGGAACAGGCGTTCCTATTGGGACTTGCCGCCTACGGCGGAGCGCAGATACCGCTGGCCGATCTGCGCGAGGAGCTCGAGATGGATCAAGCCAGTGCCAGCATCCTATTGCGGCGACTCGTCCGGAAGCGCATGGTCGTCCGCGTGCGCTCGAGCGACCGGCGGGCCGCCCAGGTGAGCCTGACAACGCGCGGGTGGAGCACGTTCCGGCGCTCGCTGGAGGCGATCCGAAGCGAGATCCGGCGCGCGGAGCATCGCGGTGAGCTCGCCGCGCTCGCCGCCGAGCTGCCGGCGTACCTTCGCTTCTACCTCCGGACACGGAAATGAACCGCGGCACCCACTGGGGCGCGGTGCTCTTCACGCTCATCGCCGCGGGAGTGCTGCTCTCGCTCTCTGCCGGCGCTCTGTTCGCCCCGCTGCGACCGGCACCCACCACCGCAGCGCGAACGCCGGCGCCGACGGTCATCCGCACGCCGCTCCCCGAGGAGCTCCGCAGTCAGTGGCACTCGCAGACGGCCGCTCCGGTCATCGCGGTCGGCGCGACCGCGGAGATAACGATCCAATACCGCAACGTCGGCAACACGCCATGGGTCAAGGACAGCCCGTCTGAGATCCGGCTCGGGGAGATCGGCTCCCCACCTCTGCCGGCTGCGATGCGGGTGGGTTGGTTCGCTGCCGACCGGCCCGCGGCGCAGAGCGAGGCGGTCGTGGACGAGCGCGATCTCGCGACGTTCACCTTCAAGGTGATCGGCACCGCGCCGGGCACCTACCGCCTGCGCGTGCGACCCGTCGTCGACGGGGTGAAGTGGCTCGAGGATGAGGGAGTCTTCGTGGAGATCACGGTCCGAGGGTGAAGACGCGGCTGCCCCGAGCGGCCTCCGTCAGGCGCAGGTAGCGCCGGGCGCGCGAGATGTCCTTTCGCCCACCGGGGCGACCCCGCGAAGCGACAGGAGCTCGGCGCTCCAACCCTCTGCCGAACAATCCTGAGACGTCGTGATCGTCAGCCTGCCCGTGGCCGAAGAGAAGATGTTCGAGTCGAGCGCTCCCCGCTGCTCCGAGACGACCCGACTGCCGACCGAGAAGCGCAGCAGTGCGGTATCGCCTTCGCGCGCGCCCTCGAGCGTCCACGTGAAGATGACGCGGTAGGCGCCGCTGTCCAGGCGCTCGGCGGTCGCGGCACCGGCCGTCACACGCACGGGCGTAGGCGTCGGCGTCGCCGTGCGAGCGGCCACCGCCGGTGACGGCGTCTCGGCCGACGACAGCGCGCTGCCCCGGACCAGCAGGCCCACGGATGAACCGAAGGTCAACGTCGTCAGTAGCAGGGCGCCGGCGAAGAGCAGCATCGGGTTCGCGCCGCGCGGTCCGCTCACCAGCGCATCACTTCGCTCGATGGTAGGCCCAGGCGCTTGGTCGGTGTAAGGTCGAGCGGCCGGGGAAGCCCTGGAGGGCCGTCGCACACGCGATGGCCGGACCCGAGGACCCGCCGTCGGGTTTTGGAGAGTTTGGGATGCTCGAGACCATTTCGATCGCTGTTCCGGTGCTGGTGCTCATCGCGCTGTGGGTGACCAACGTCAGTCTGAAGGCAAGCGGCAAGCCTGTGCTGCCAGGTGCGCTGTATGCGATACCGGCGGCGGGCATCGTGCTCGCCGCGATCGCGAATACGGCCACGATCGTCGATGCCGGTCACGTGGGCGTGGTCACACGCTTCGGCGCGGTCACCGGCACGATCTTCGAGCAGGGCCTCAACTACAAGCTCCCGTTCGTGGAGAGCGTGTGGATCACCGATGTCCGCACGCAGAAGGAGCAGGTGGACGCCGCGGCGGCATCGCGCGACCTGCAGGAGGTGAAGTCAACCATCGCGCTGAACTATCACCTCGACGCAAGACAGGCCTCGACCGTCTACCGGGAGATCGGCCCGCAGTACAAGACGCGGATCGTCGACCCCGCGATCCAGGAAGCGTTCAAGTTCACCACCGCGCAGTTCACGGCAGAGGAGCTCATCACGCAGCGTGAGGAGGTCAAGAACCGCGCGCGCGGTTTCCTGCGCGAGCGGCTTGGGGCGTTCCACGTCATCGTCGACGAGCTGAACATCGTCACGTTCGAGTTCTCGCGCGCATTCAATGACGCGATCGAGGCGAAGCAGGTCGCCGCCCAGCGCGTCCAGCAATCCCTCAACGAGCAACAGCGTGCCAAGGTCGAAGCGGATACGCGCGTCATCGCGGCCCAGGGCGACGCGTCGGCGGTGCTCACCCGCGCGAAGGCTGCGGCCGAGGCGCAGCAGCTCCAACGCTCGACGCTCAGCGATCTCTACGTGCAGTTCCTCGCCGTCGACAAGTGGGACGGGAAGATGCCGCAGGTCACCGGTGGCGGTGCCACACCGTTCATCACGCTGCCGACGACGCCGACACGCTGAGCCGAACGACCGCGTATCGACGCCGTGCCGGCCCTGGCGGCAGGCACGGCGTCAGACGCGCGTCCAAGCGAACGAAGTCGCGCGGTGCGAGCTAGCGCTTACCGGCTTTTCGGCTCGCGGCCGAGGCCGCGCGCTGCGCGCGCTTTCGCTCGGTCGGGGACTTGGGCGCCTTTGTCTCGCCTTTCGCCGTGCGCGTCCGATTGACCGTCGCGGCGGCGATGCGCTCGGCCGTCTCTTCCGACCGTCCCCGCTCCTTGACGTTCTCTTTGATGTGCTCGTACTGACGCTCGCGTTTCGGGCTCCAGGTCTTCCGCGGCATGAGTCGCCTCCCGCTGGGCCCGTTGCATGACGCGTGCTCGCGCGCTCATTTAGAGTCGGAAGATGCGCGTTGCATCTCGGGACGCCCGCGCGCTCACCGTTCTCCTCACGGCGATCCTCATCGTCACCGCGTGCGGCGGCCCAAAAACGATCGAGCCATCGGCGACGTCGCCGGTCGCGGTGGCCAGCGCGACGCCGCGCGCCACACTGGACCCCGCCGCACCCTGCGAGCGCTGCTGGCCGCTGAGCGGCCTTCCGGTCGCGAACGGTGCGGCCACGGATCGCAAGCCGCTCCTCGTCAAGATCGACAATGCGCCGGCCGCGCGCCCGCACTACGGCATCACGCAGGCAGACATGGTCTTCGAGATCATCGTGGAGGGCGG
Organism: Candidatus Limnocylindria bacterium; assembly: GCA_035281485.1. Taxonomy (GTDB): domain Bacteria; phylum Chloroflexota; class Limnocylindria; order P2-11E; family P2-11E; genus CF-39. Next base: position 4,454 of record DATEDV010000246.1, read on the forward strand.
CGTGACGCGACTGGCCGCGGTGTTCCACGCGCAGGACCCCGCGCAGATCGGCAGCGTGCGCTCGGCGCGCCTCGTTGACCGCTCGCTCACGCCGATGGTCCGCGGTGCGCTCGTGTATTCGGGCACGTCGGCGCATGCGCTGTCCCTCATCAACAAGGACGTCGCCGAAGGGAAGTACGTCGAGCTCTCCGCCGACCACGCCGCGGGGTACTACCGCGTGAATTTCCGGCCATCGCCCTACAACCTCTTCACGAGCGCGGCGAATCAACGGGAGAACCTCAAGAAGCTCGGCAAGGAGACCGCGAACGACGTTCCGAAGTGGGCCTTCCTCGTCTCGCAGGACCATCCCCCGACGCTCGCGGGCATGTCCGGCGCGGCGGCGGCGACAGAGATCACCATCCCCTACCGCGCCGACACGTCGGCCGTGCGCTATGAGTACGACGCCGCCACGAAGACGTATGCGCGGTTCCAGAACGCGGCCGGTCGGCCAGCGCGCGACGTCGACGCGGTCTCGAATAAGCCGGTCGCGGCGACCGATGTCGTCATCATCCAGACCGAGATCTGGGAGGTGGACGAGATCGTCGACGCCTCCGGCGCCAAATCGAACGACATGCGGATGACCGGGACGGGGCCGGCCATCGTCTTCCGCGACGGTCTGCGTCAGGACGGGACGTGGTCGCGCCAGGATGACCGCTCGCCGTTCGTGTTCAAGAACTCGGCCGGCGAGCAGATCCTCCTCTCCCCCGGCCAGCCCTGGATCCACGTCGTGCCGAACGAGATGAAGGTCGCGTCGCAGTAGCGCCGGCCAGCCTGCGACGCTTCACGGGATAACAAAGAAGGGCCGCCTTTCGGCGGCCCTTCTCCGTGCGTTACGTCGCGAACTACAGGTACTTGGCGAAGGTGGTCTTGATCCAGTCGAGGTTCCAGCTCCGGTCCAGTCGGTAGACACCGCCCGTGCCGGCGCAGTTTCCGTTGATGCCGTACGAGGTCACGCCGCCAATGACGTTCGAGCTGCCGATGAAGTTGGGCCCGCCCGAGTCGCCGAAGCAGGTGCCGCCGGTGTTGGTGTTGTTCGACAGCAGGATCGAGAAGTCACCGGTGAAGCCGGTGTCGATCTGCAGGAGCTCCGGGTACGCGACCATGCGGATGCGCAGCGCGGACTCCTTCCAGGACGCGGCGTCCGGGAACGACTGCTGCAGGCCGTAGCCGACGGCGGTGAACGTGACGTCCTGCTGGCCGCGCTTCGAGTTGAGGGTCGAAAGGACGTCGGCCGCCGGAAGCTTGCCGTACTTGCTCATGGACATCTCGCGGTTCTTGTCGAGAAGGACGACGCCGAGGTCGCGGATGAAGAAGCGGTTCGGGTCGTAGTCCGGGTGCGTGAACGGCTTGCCGCCGGTCTGCCCGGTGTTCGGGTAGCCGTTGCCCGGCCGGCCGGATTCGACGTCGGCCTGGAACCAGATCTCGACGTGCGCTGCCGGCGCCTCGGTGCAGTGACCGGCGGTCACGAACACGCGAGCCGAGATGAGCGTGCCGCTGCAGCGCCAGAGCGGATTCCCCTTGGCGTCCTGCGCGACCATGAGTCCGACGTACGGATGTCCGTTGCCGTCGAGCTCGCCGTCGGTGACGGCAGCCGCCGGAACGGCGCTGAAGACGAGGGCGACGATGAGCCCGCCGAGCAATGTGAGTCTCTTGAGCATGTCTCCCCTTCCCATATGTGTGCCGGCGGTGTCCCACCGGTGTGATGCTGTAAGCGTATCGCGAGAGGCACGGCGTCATGGTCGGCGGTCGAGCGAGCAGCGGCGCTAATCTCGGTCCGTGATCTTCAAGTGGGGCGGCCCGATGGAAGAGCCTCCGGCCGAGCGCCGACAGCTGAGGCGCGTGCCGCGTGTCCTCGCCTCGGCCTTCCGCCTGGTCTGGGAGGCGGCGCCCGCGCGATTCGCGGTGAACCTCGCGCCACAGGCGCTGCTGGCCGTGATCGTCGGCGCGCAGCTGGTCATCACGCGCGACCTGATCGCGGCGGTGCTCGCCACCGGATCCGGCGGATCGGTCGATCGCGTCGGCCAGCTGCTCGCGTTCACGATCGGACTCTCGCTCCTCCGCACCGGGATCGGCCTGGTGCAGACCCAACAGCAGTCGCTGCTTTCCGCGATCGTCGAGCGTCACACGAACTCGGTGCTGCTGGACCGCATCATCGCGATCGATCTCAGGCGCTTCGAGACCCCCGACTTCCAGGACCTGCTGCGGCGCGCGATGAACGCGATGGGCCGGATGATGGGCGTGACCGGGGCGGCGATCAGCCTCGCGCGGAGCATCTTCCTGATCGCCGGCGTGGCCGCGGCGCTCTACGTGCTGCAGCCCGTCCTGCTACTCATCGCCGTGCTCGGCTTCGTACCGATGTGGCTCGCGAGCATGGCGCAGAGCCGCACCATGTACCGCTTCTTCCGTTCGATGACGCCGAACGAGCGCAAGCGCGGCTACGTGTTCAACCTGTTCACGCAGCGTGAATACGCGAAGGAGATCCGCGCGTTCGGCCTATCGCGCTACCTCCGCGCACTGTACGAGCGGCTGTCCGACGAGCGGCTCGAGGAGCTGCGCAAGAACCTCCGCAAGCGCGCGCGCTACCAGGCGCTGAGCGGGGGCGCCTCAGCGGCGGTGACCGCGCTCACCTACGGCGCGCTCGCGTACCTGGTGATCGACGGCCGCATCGGCGTCGCCGAGGCGGGCGCGGCGGTCGTCGCGAGCCAGCAGCTCAACGGCCAGCTCGACGCCATCGTGCAGAACATGTCCCAGCTCTACGAAGCGAGCCTCTTCCTCGAGGACTGGGAGGAGTTCTCGGCGCTCGCGCCCGCGCTCGCGCTCGCGGCCCCCGGCGTCGTGACGCCTTTCGACCGCATCGAGGTCGAGAACGTGACGTTCACGTACCCGCGCACGAGCCCGAAGGATCCCGCACCTTCGCGGGCCGCGCTGTCCGACGTGTCTCTCGAGATCCGAAAGGGCGAGGTCATCGCGCTCGTGGGCGAGAACGGCTCGGGGAAGACGACGCTGGCGAAGGTGCTGTCCGGGCTCTACCCGCCGGACGCCGGGCGCGTCCTCTGGGACGGCATCGACGCGTCGGGCCGTGAGCCAGGTTGGGTCTCCGACCGCGTCGCGGTCCTGTTCCAGGACTTCGCGCGCTTCATGCTCACGGCACGCGAGAACATCGGACTCGGGCGCGTCGAGCGCGTCGGTGACGCCGAAGCGATCGTGCGTGCGGCCGAGCGCGCCGGCGCGACGTCGTTCATCGATGAGTGGCCCGATCGGTACGACACGGTGCTGGGACCGGTGTTCATGGGCGGGAAGGAGATCTCGATCGGGCAGTGGCAGCGCGTCGCGCTTGCCCGTGCCTTCTTCCGGGACGCGCCGCTCGTCGTCCTTGACGAGCCGACCGCCGCGCTCGACGCGCGGGCCGAGCACGATCTCTTCACGCGGATACGCGATCTCTTCGCGGGACGGTCCGTGCTGCTCATCTCGCATCGCTTCTCGAGCGTGCGCGCCGCCGACCGCATCTACGTCCTGCACGAGGGACGGATCGTCGAGCACGGCACGCACGACGAGCTCATGCAGCTCGACGGGCGCTATGCGGAGCTGTTCACCATGCAGGCGTCGGCGTACTTCCCGGAGCTCTTGAAGATCCAGGCGCGGTAGCCCACCCCAGGA
>DATEDV010000247.1:0-16204 GCA_035281485.1 Candidatus Limnocylindria bacterium
ATGAGGAGCTCGTCCGCGGTCCCGCGGCCGAGCTGGCGGAGCGGTTCGCGGAGAGGCCGGCACGGGGCGAGGTCACGGTCGTGTTCGCTCCGCCCACCCTCGACTCCGTCGTCGCGGCGGAGGCCTAGACTCCGCCCAACACGGCGCGGGGGAGGATGTCATGAAATCCGGGCACATGTTCCTAATACGCGGCGCGACGGTGATGCTCGTCGCGGCGCTCGCCATCTCAGCGTGCGCGAGCCCGACCCAAGGAGGCCCGTCCGCCGCGCCCTCGGCAGCGGCGGGGCCGGTGTCGGGCGGTACCGTGACGATCCCGATCGGTGCGGACCCCACGCTCAACCCGTGGAGTCCCAACGCCTTCATCGAGTCGCTGTTCATCAATCGCGTCCTCTTCGACGGTCTCACCAAGCCCGGCAAAGACCTTGCGCCTGCGCCCGACCTCGCCGAGAGCTGGACGACCTCGTCCGACGGGCTCAGCTGGACGTTCAAGCTGCGCAGCGGCGTGAAGTGGAGCGACGGCAAGCCCTTCACCGCCGACGACGTCGCTTTCACGTTCAACGACATCGTGCTCAAGCCGGACCTGGGCGCGCAGAACCGCGCCAGCTTCGCCGCGCTCAAGAGCGTCACGGTCGTCGATCCCAACACGGTGCGCTTCGACCTGACTCGCAAGTTCGCGGCATTGCCGTCGTTCCTCGCCTACAACGCCGGTATCGTGCCGAAGCACGTGCTCTCGGCCGACCCGCTCAAGACCACGTCGTTCAACAAGGGCGTGCCGGTGAGCACCGGTCCGTTCAAGGTCGAGAAGTACACGTCGGGCCAGAGCGTCTCGCTCGTTCGTAACGAGAACTACTTCGGCCCGAAGCCATACCTCGACAAGATCGTGTTCACCGTCGTCGCGGACCCGAACACGCAGATCGCGCAGGCACTCGCAGGAGATCTGCAGATCATGATCCTGGACAACAAGGCCGCCGTTGACCGCGTGAAGAGCGCGTCCGGCCTGAAGGTCGTGTCACGTCCGCTCGTCCAGTACTACTGGCTCTCGCTCAATCAGACGGACAGCCGGTTCACGGACGTGCGCGTCCGCCAGGCGTTCGTTCACGCGATCGACCGCGCGGCGATCATCAAGTCGGTGGAGCTCGGCTACGGTTCGATCGCGAACAGCCCGATCACGCCGGCGCTCGCCGCGTACTACGACCCGTCGCTCGCCACCAAGTACCCCTACGACCCGGCGAAGGCGACGGAGCTGCTCAAGGCGGCGGGCTGGACGCCCGGACCGAACGGCGTCCTCCAGAAGGACGGCAAGCCGTTCCAGTTCACCATGGATGTCGGGCAGCGTGGCGTCCTCGAGCCAGTCAACGCGCTCATCCAGCAGGACCTGAAGAAGGTCGGCGTGATCGTCGACCTGAACACGATGGAGTGGAACGCGTACATCCAGAAGGACGTCGTCCGCCGCGAGTACACCGCGACGGTGAACTGGTGGACGTACCCCAGTGACCCCGACGTGTTCCCGTACTACCACTCCAGCGCCGCGGGCAAGGGCTTCAACATCCCCGGATACCAGGATCCGAAGCTCGACGACCTGCTGGTGCAGGGCCAGAGCGCCAGCGACCTCGAGTCGCGCAAGGCCGTGTACAAGCAGCTGCAGCAGTACACGTCCGAGGTCCTTCCGTACCTGTTCCTCTGGTACCCGCAGGAGATCGACGTGCTGAGCGCGTCGCTCAATGGGGTGCCGGAGCTCGGGCTTCGTGACGCCATGCACTACATCGGCGAATGGTGGTTGGCCAAGCGCTAGCGCAGTTCCTTTTCCGACGCGTCGCGTTGGGGGCGCTCGTGATCGTTTTCGCGAGCGCCCTCACCTTCTTCTTCGTGAATCTCGCCCCGGGCGGTCCGGGATCGATCATGCGATTCGACGTCACCGCCGAACAACGCGAGGCACTCATCAAGCGCATGGGCCTCGATAGGCCCGTCGGCGAGCGGTACGCGGTGTGGGTCGTCGGCGCCGTGCGTGGTGACCTCGGCACCTCGCTCCTCACCGACGAGCCGGTCACGCAGCGGATCGCCGAGCGGTTGCCGAACACGCTCACCCTGGCCGGTGCCGCGCTCGTCCTGTCCGTCGTTCTCGGGATCCCCATCGGCCTGCTCCAGGCGCTGCGCCGCGGCAGCCCGCTCGACCACTTCCTGAGCCTCCTCAGCGCGATCGGTCTTTCCGTGCCGGTCTTCTGGCTGGGCATCGTGCTGATCCTCATCTTCGCCGTGTCCCTGCGGGTCCTTCCGTCGGCCGGCGTGACCGCCATCGCGGAGGACAACCTCCTCATTCGTCTGCGGCACCTGATCCTGCCCGCGGCGGTGCTCGCGACGACGGTCCTTCCCACGGTCGTTCGGTTCATGCGGTCCGCCGCCATGGACGTGCTCCACGAGGACTACGTGCGCACGGCCGCCTCGAAGGGACTCGCGCCACGAGTCGTGCTCTCACGTCACGTCCTTCGGAACGCCCTCATCCCGGTGGTGAGCGCGATCGGCGCGCTCGTTCCGCGTCTCCTCGGCGGGACGGTCGTGACCGAGTCGGTCTTCAGCTGGCCGGGCCTCGGCCGGCTCGCGCTGGAGGCAGCGCAGGGGCGTGACTACCCGCTCATCACCGGCCTCACCGTCGTCGTCGCGGCGATCGCGGTCGCGACCACGCTGCTCGTGGATCTGGCGTACACGCGGATCGATCCACGCATCCGCCTGGCATGACCCGGCTCGGGTACGCGGCTCTCGCGACGCTCGCCGCGACCGCGCTGCTCGCGGTGCTCGGCCCGCTCTTCTGGACGATCGCGCCGGATACGACCAATCCCGCCCTCACCCTCGGCGGACCGAGCGCGTCGCATCCGCTCGGCAACGACGAGCTCGGACGCGATGTGCTGAGTCGCCTGCTGCACGGCAGCCGCGTCACCCTGCTGGTCGGCGTCGCCGCGATGCTCGCCGCGCTGCTGCTGGGCGTGATCGTCGGAGCCCTCGCCGCTTTCAACGGCGGGTGGCTCGATGCGGTGCTCATGCGCTTCACCGATGGGATGCTCGCGGTCCCGGCCTTCTTCTTCGTCCTCGTCGTGATCACGGTCCTCGACAAGAGCATCGCGACGCTGGTCTTCGTCATCGGTGCCCTGTCGTGGATGCCCGTCGCGCGTGTCGTGTACGGGGAGACACTGCGCTGGAAGACGGCCGAGTTCGTCGTCGCGGCCACCTCGCTCGGCGTCCCGGGGCCGCGCCTCCTGCTGCGCCATATCCTCCCGCAGGCGATCCCATCGCTCGTCGTATCCGCGACGCTCGGCGTCGCGTTCGCGATCCTCACCGAGTCGGCGCTGAGCTATCTTGGCTTCGGCGTCCAGGCGCCGCTGCCGTCGCTGGGCAACATGCTGCAGCGCGCGCAGGTCTACGTGTTCACGGCACCCGCGCTGGCCATCTATCCCGGGGTCGCGATCACCGCCGTGGTGCTCGCGTTCAACTTTCTCGGCGACGGACTACGCGACGCGCTCGATCCACGTCGGCGTCGATAGTTGTCGCGCCCAGGATCGTGTCGATCTGCACGGCACGCGCGACGCGCGGCCGGAACCGCGCTCCTCGCTGCTGGCAACGCGCGCCCGCTCACCACGGCGCGCGCCGCGTTCGGGCGCGCTGGGCGCAGACGCTCGTCGCGCAGGCCCGTCCCCGCGTCGCTCGCGCTGAGCGCGGATCTGCACGACTTTCGGGACGCGACACTAGTATCGGCGCCTACGCGCAGGGGAGAGTGAAATGAAGACAGCCGACACGCGTAAGGCCACGCGCTACGCGGGCTACCGCAGCTTCCAGTACCTCGAAGGCGGGACCGACTACCGGGAATTCGCGCTCGCCAAGGAGCTCGACCGCGTTCCGTCGCGCAAGGTCGAGGTCGGTCCGGCGCAGGAAGACCGCGTCCAGCGTCTGCTCGACGAGAACGTCGCGGTCTCGCTCCACGACCACTGCTTCGTCGTGCCCGAGGACTTCGACGACCTGGCCGAGTACCGGCGCCAGGGCCGTGACTTCACCGGCTATGCGGGCATGGCGCAGTCGGGACTCGACGCGGTGTTCGACTGCCTCATGGACGGGACGGCCACGATCACATCGAAGGCCGGGTGGAAGTGGGACGACATCATCTACGACCTCGGCATGCGCCTGTCGGACATCGCGCACCAGGACTTCATCGTCCGCGGCGAGACGCTCGACGATATCCGACGCGCGAAGGAGAACGGGCAGATCGCGTTCATCGCGTCGCTCGAGGCGGCCACGGCGATCGAGAATGAGGTCGATCGGCTCGACATCCTGTACGGACTCGGCATCCGGTCCTCGGGGATCGCGTACAGCGAGGCGAACACGCTCGGCAGCGGCCTGAAGGAAGCCCGAGACGGTGGCCTCACCGAGTTCGGCCGTCAGGCCGTGCGGCGCATGAACAAGCTCGGGATCGCGATCGACGTCTCGCACTCCGGCGACCAGACGTCGCTGGACACCATCGAGGCCAGCGACAAGCCGATCTTCATCACGCACGCGGGCGCCCGTGGCCTATGGGACACCAAGCGCATGAAGCCGGACTCGGTGCTGAAGGCGATGGCGGCCAAGGGTGGCGTGATCGGGATCGAGGCCGCGCCGCACACGACGCTCACCAAGAAGCACCCGCAGCACTCGATCGAGAGCTTCATGGAGCACTTCGAGTACTGCGCCGATCTCATCGGCATCGACCACGTCGCTTTCGGGCCGGACACGCTCTTCGGCGACCACGTCGGGCTGCACCACTATTTCGCGAAGCATCTCTCCATCAAGTCCGCGCACGGCGCCCAAGCCTTCACCGAGGTCGAGTTCGTCGACGGCATCGAGAACCCCGCCGAGGCGTTCCCGAACATCGTGCGCTGGATGGTGAAGCATGACTACTCCGACGGCGACATCGCCAAAGCGATCGGCGGCAACGTCATGCGCGTGCTGGAGGAGGCCTGGTTCCGCTGATGCCCAAGCGCGCGCCGTCACGGAGCGTCGATGTCTTCGTCGAGATCCCCAAGGGCTCGCGCGCCAAGTACGAGCTCGACAAGGCGACCGGCCGGATCCGTCTCGATCGCGTGCTGTTCGCGTCGGTCCACTATCCGGCGGACTACGGGTTCGTCACGGACACGCTCGGCGGCGACGGTGACCCGCTCGACGCGCTCGTCGTCGTCGAGGAGCCGACGTTCCCGGGATGCATCGTGCCGGCGCGGCCGATCGGTACGCTCCTCATGCGCGACGAGAAGGGGCAGGACGAGAAGATCCTCGCGGTCCCCGTGGGCGACCCGCGCTTCGACGAGGTCGACGCGCTCGAGGATCTGGCCCCGCACTGGCTCAAGGAGATCGAGACCTTCTTCGCGACGTATAAGACGCTCGAGGGTGCGGCTGTGGAGCTCGCCGGATGGCGCGGCGCGGAGATGGCCTGGCAGCTCATCGAGGACAGTCGCGTCCCCGGGACGGCCAAGGCACCACGTTGAAGCGCGATTACCGTAAGTGGCACAGCCCCGCGCTCGGTCGCGAGATGGAGCTCCTGGTCTTCGGAGAAGGCGGCACGCCAGTGCTCGTGTTCCCGACATCGATGGGCCGCTTCTACCAGTGGGAGGACTTCGGGATGATCGCCCACATGGCCTCTCGGATCGAGGAGGGGTGGCTGCAGCTCTGGTGCGTCGACAGCGTCGATGCCGAGTCCTTCTACGACAAGAAGAAGGACCCGCAGGAGCGGGCCGCGCGGCATCTGGCGTACGAGCGGTACGTCGTCGACGAGGTCCTCCCGGCGATCCGCAAGGACAACCCGGTCGACTTCCTCATCGTCGCGGGAGCGTCATTCGGCGCGTTCCACGCGCTCGCCTTCGCGACGCGGCGACCCGGTCTGGCCCGCAAGGCGATCGGGCTCTCCGGTGCGTATGACGCCGCGCGCTGGCTGGGAGGGTCGCGTGAGGGTGAGGCGTATTACGTGAATCCTCTGACCTTCCTCCCGCAGCTGAACGACGAGCGTTATCTGGAGCCGCTCCGCGCGACCGAGATCGTGATCGCGACGGGACGGGACGATCCCAACGTCGAGGAGTCGCGGCGCATCACCGCGACGCTCCAGGAGAAGGGCGTTCCCGCGAGCCTGCATGTGTGGGATGGCTGGGCGCATGACTGGCCATATTGGAAAGAGATGGTGGACGTGTTCCTGTGAGCAAAGTCGTCGGTCTGCTGGTGGGACGAGAGAACACCTTTCCCGGACCGTTCATCGAGACGGTGAATCGCAAGGGGGCGTCGCAGGGCGTCACCGCGGAGCTCGCCGTCCTCGGCGGCACACGCGAGCTCGAGCTGCCCCGCTACCGCGTCATCGTCGACCGCATCAGCCACGAGGTGCCGTACTACCGGGCGCATCTCAAGAGTGCGGCGCTCATGGGCACGGTCGTCGTGAACGACCCGTTCTGGTGGGAGGCCGACGAGAAGTTCTTCGAGTGCACCCTCGCGCGCATGCTCGGCGTCGCGGTGCCGAAGACCGTTGTCCTGCCGAACAAGTCGTACATCTCGGACATCAGCGATCAGTCGCTGCGCAACCTGCGGTATCCGCTCGACTGGGACGACATCATCTCGTACGTCGGCCTCCCCGCGATCCTCAAGCCGAACACCGGCGGCGGATGGAAGGACGTCTATCGCGTCGACTCGAAACAGGATCTGCTGTGGGCGTACGACCAGTCCGGCGCGCTCAGCCCCGGCCATCGACCGAAGACGATGATCCTGCAGGAGTTCATCAAGTGGGACGACTACGTCCGCTGCATCTGCATCGGCCGAACGAACATCCTCCCGATCCGCTACGACCCGACCGCGCCGTTCGCCGACCGCTACGTCATACACCGTCCGGTGGAGGGCGACCTGCGCGAGCGCGCCGTCCATGACGCGCGCGCCCTGGTCGACGCGCTCGGCTATGACATGGACACCGTCGAGTTCGCGGTGCGCGACGGCACGCTCTACGCGATCGACTTCCTCAACCCGGCGCCCGACTTCGACTCCTTCTCGATCAAGGAGGACAACTTCAACTGGGTCCTCGAGAAGATGAGCGACCTCGTGATCTCGTACGCGACCGGCGCGGCGAAGCCGCCGTGGAAGGGCGAGCACCGCTGGTGGGGGCACGTCCGGTCGTCACCGTCGTGACCAAAGAGCCGGCCTACGTCGTCGCCTGGAACGCCCTGCTCTCCGACCCGGCGACGGCCGCCGCGTGCGCGGAGGGCCTCTCGCGCGGGCAGCGGGAGAGCGGCGCGATGTGGGGCGAGCGCCCGCTCTGCGTCTCGCTGCGTCCGAACCTGATCACCCGGCGCCAGTACCGCGCGAACACGACGGCGTCGGAGGCCCTCTACGGCGCGCTCTCGCGGCTCGAAAGCGCGCTCCTGCGCGATGACGAGCTGAGGCGCGAGCTCGATCTGTCACCGGAGGAGGACCGACTGGCGCTCGCCGACCCCGGGTTCACGGCCGCGTCGCCCTCATCGCGCCTCGACGGTTTCGTCTCGGATGGGGTCATCCACTACGTCGAGTACAACGCGGAGTCGCCGGCGGGCATGGCGTACAACGATGTCCTCGTGCGCATCTTCGAACGGCTACCGGCGATGCGCGCGTTCCGCAAGCGCTACCGCGCACGGCCGGTGCGGGCCGCGAGCAAGCAGCTGACCGCGATGAGCCGTGCCCACGGCCGCAAGGTCGGGACGATCGCGATCGTGGACTGGACAGGGCTGCCGACGCTGACCGAGTTCCAGATGTTCCAGCGAGCCTTCACCGACAGCGGGGTGAAGACGCTGATCTGCGCGCCGGAGGACCTCACGTACCGCGGAGGCCGGTTGCGTGCGAAGGGGATGCCCATCGACGTCGTCTACCGGCGCGTGCTGCTGTCTGAGCTTTTGGCAAAACCCGACGTCGCGCGGCCACTGCTGCAGGCGTACCTCGCCGGCGACGTCACGGTCGTGAACAGCCTGCGGGCCAAGCTGCTGCACAAGAAGATGAGCCTCGCCCTGCTCTCGGACGACCGGTACGCGCGCCTGTACACACCGTCGCAGCGACGGGCGATCGCGAAGCACGTGCCCTGGACGCGCAAGGTGCGTGAGGGCCACACCACGTACGGTGAGAAGGTGATCGATCTCACCGACTTCATCATCCGGAACCGCGAGCGACTCGTGCTGAAGCCGAACGACGAGTACGGTGGGAAGGGCGTGGTCCTGGGCTGGACCGTCGACCGTCACGAGTGGGAGCAGGTGCTCCTCACCGCGCTGACGACGTCCTTCGTCGTGCAGGAGAAGGTCGCCGTCCCGCGCGAGCCGTTTCCCGTCCTGCTGGACCGCGTCCATTTCCTCGACCTCAGCGTCGACTGCGACCCGTACCTGTTCTGGGGACGCGTCGGCGGCGTGCTGACGCGCCTTTCGTCGAGCGCGTTGCTCAACGTCACCGCCGGCGCCGGGAGCGTCGTGCCGACCTACGTCGTGGACGGCGCGGCATGAGGACGCGCGACGTGCCGCGGCTCACGATCGGGATCGAGGAGGAGTTCCAGATCGTCGACGCGGAGGGACAGCTGCGCAGCCACATCGAGACGCTTCTCGCCGCGGCGGGCGGACGCCTCGGCGACCAGCTGAAGCGCGAGATGATGCAGTCGGTCGTCGAGGCCGGCACGAAGATCTGCGCCGACATCAGCGAAGCGCGCGACGAGATCCTCACGCTGCGCGGGACGATCGCGGCGCTCCTGAAGCCCGCCGGCCTGCGCATCGCCTCCGCCGGAACGCATCCCTTCTCGCACTGGCAGGAGCAGGAGGTCACGGAGCACGAGCGCTACAAGATGCTCGAGGAGGAGCTCCAGGACGTCATCCGCGAGCTCCTCATCTTCGGACTGCACGTGCACGTGGGGATCCCGGATCGGGAGCTTCGCGTGGAGGTCATGAACGAGGCCCGCTACTTCCTCCCGCACCTCCTGGCGATCTCGACGTCGAGCCCCTTCTGGCTGACGCGCGTCACCGGCCTCAAGTCGTACCGCCAGATCATCTGGCAACGCTTCCCGCGTACCGGGATCCCGCCGGAGTTCAGCTCGTACGACGAGTACGAGAACTTCGTCGAGCTCCTCATCAAGACGAAGTGCATCGACGACGGGAAGAAGATCTGGTGGGATCTCCGGCCGCACGCGTTCTTCCCGACGATCGAGTTCCGCGTCTGCGACGCCGCGACACGCGTCGAGGAGACCCTGTGTCTCGCCGCCCTCACGCAGGCGATATGCGCGAAGCTGCTCGTGCTGCGGTCTCGCAACCAGGGCTTCCGGCGCTACGCGCCCAGCCTGATCCAGGAGAACAAGTGGCGCGCGGTGCGCGGCGGTCTGGACGCCAAGCTCATCGACTTCGGCAAGCAGATCGAGGTGCCGATGCGCGACCTCGCCGTGGAGCTTCTCGAGTTCGTGGACGACGTCGTGGATGCGCTGGGCTCACGCCGCGAGGTCGAGTACCTCCAGACGATCGTGCGCGATGGAACCAGCGCGGATCGCCAGCTCCGCGCGTTCGCCGCGACCGGCCACCTGCACGCGGTCGTCGACCATGTCGCCGAGGAGACGACCGCGGGCGTGCCCGTCATGGCGCTATGAGCCTCACGGTCACGCAGGCCGTCGAACAGCTCGTCCGCGCGACGGTGGACCTGACGGACGAGGACATGGGACGCGAGTGGAAGTGGGGCGCCTATGACGAAGAGGGCCTGCGGTTCGCGCTGCTCATGACGCATCACGAGCTCAGGGACCTCGCCGTCCGCCTCGCGTCCGGACGCGACGCCGAGCCGTCCGGCTCGCAGCGCATCCTCGCGCAGTACCACCAGGCCTACCGCGACCTCACCGGTGTGCTCGCGGGCGTGACGACCGAGGACCTCGATACGGTCCCGGCGGCGGGGGAGTGGCCGCTGCGCGAGACCCTGAGACACATCATCGGCGCCGAGCACGGTTTCCTCGCGGTCTGCCGTCTTGGGATCGAGCGGTCGCGCTCGCAGCAGGACGGCGAGCCGACCGACGCCGAGTGGGAGAGCTTCCGCGCTCCCTACGCGGAAGCCCGCACGAAGGCGGAGGAGGCGATCTCGCGCGGGACGATCGAGCAGATCCGCGACGCGTTCGCCACGATCCACATCCGCGTCCTTCGGGAGCTCGGCGACGTGAGCGACGCGGAGCTCGAGGCGATGGCCTGGTTCTGGGACGGCGCGATGCCGATCCGCTTCCGGTTGCACCGCTTCGAGGAGCACCTACGGCAGCACACCATCCAGCTCGACAAGATCCGCGCCGTCGTCCGGCCACCGACCGAGGTCCATCGGCTGGTGCGGAACATCTACAACGCGTTGGCTGATATCGAGAGCGACATGTCAAACCGCGAGGACCTCCGCGGGCCCATCGCGCGGGTCATTTCAGAGCGCGCTGCCGCGATCGTTCTCTGATCAGTCGAGTTGCAGTGAGAAGCGCAGTGCCTCGGCAAGTTCTAGAAGCTTGTGTTCGGAGAGACGACCGACGCGGCGGATCAGTCTTGCTTTAAAGCTGAGCCTCGAGTCTTGCGTGTGACCGGCGCGACTGTGGTCCGCGCGCGGGCCCCGCGAACGTCGTCACGGCCCACGACCACGACGGGTCGCCGCTTGTCCACGACAGCCCACCAGATCTCACCGTGCTCAGTTGGTCTCGGCATCGCTCGGCGCCTCCGGCCACTCCTCGTCCTTCCAAGGCGCGTCTTCTAGCCACGCCTTTTCCAGCGCGATGAAGTCTTCGTCGTCTCCGTCCGGAAACCGGCGATAGCCCTCGAAGTAAGCGTCGATCTTCTCCTGCATCGTCTTTCGCTTGAGGTAATCGGCCGCGGCTTCCTGGATCCACGTCGAGCGGTCTTTCTTGGAGCGCTTGCGCGCGCGCTCGATCTCCCGGAAGAGCTCGCCGCAGTGGCACGGAAGCCTACGGTCCGTCGCCCCTCCCGAGCTCGAGCGTCACCGCGGTCACGACGTCGCCCGCCTTCTGCAGACGCGACGTCTCGATGATCGCGGTCGTGTCCCCCGGTGTGTGCAGCACGATGTCGCTCCACAGGATGATCGCGGCCGGCACACCGCGTTTGGTGAAGGAGGCGTGATCGCTGCCGCCGCCGCGGATCGAACGGAATGGGATGCCGAGCCGGTCAGCCGCCGCGCGGATCCGCTCAACGAGCCCGCTGTTCTCCTCGGATGCCTCGATGGTGTCGCCGCAGCAGCCGATGACGTCGAGGTTCAGATACGCGACGAGGCTCTCCACGCGCCCCGGTGACGCGATGGTCCGCGTCGCATAGGCCTCCGATCCGAGCAGCCCCTCCTCCTCCCCCGCGAACGCGACGAAGATCACCGAGCGCTGCAGCTCGGCGCGCCTCGGCATGAGCGCGCGGGCCACCTCGATCGCGACCGCCGGGCCGGACGCGTTGTCGTTCGCGCCCGGGAACACCGTGCCGTCCGGATCGGTGCCGACGCCGTCGAGATGACCGCCGACGAGCACGGCTCGCTTCGAGAGATCCGGATCGCTGCCGCGCAGCAGACCGACGACATTCACGCCCTCGACCTCGCGCACCGGGCTGAGCGGCAGCGTCATCCGAACGCTGACGTCCGTCTCGAACGAGGGGGATGGTGCCGAGGAGCTGGACCGCCGCGCGCGAACGGCGCTCTGCACCTGCGAGACCGTCCTCCCGGATGGAGCCAGCAGATCGTTGGCGGCGCTCTCGGTGATGACGAGCACCGGGATCGTCTCGCTCTGGAATCGAGGGATGAACGAGTAGCGGATCGCGGCGTTGCCGACGACGAGAACGCCGACGGCGCCCTCGGCGTATGCGTTCTCGAGCGCGTTTCCGCCCGTCGGACCGGTGATGAGTGCGACGCGTCCGCGCGTGCTCACTCCCGCGAAGTCGTCCTGACCGTTGCCTTTCGCGGCGCCGCCGACGACCACGACCTGCGCTTCGGCCGCGCCGTTGCCCGCGCGGCCGCCGACGCTCTCGGTGAAGTCGACGCGGTGTTTCCACACCTTGGGGTCCGCGCCGGTTCGTTCGAGCGTCGGCGTCGCCGCGAGATCGACGATCGGCATCGGGAAACGCTGGAAGAACGTGCCGCCGTCGCCGAGCGGCTCCAGTCCGACGGCCTTGAACTGCTCCGCCACGTACTGCGCCGCTTCGAGGTATCCGGCCGACCCGCTGTACCGGCCGCCGCGCGCGGGATCGGCGAGATAGGCGACGTGCTCCTTGGCCCGGGCGCCGTCGAAGACGGCCGTGCCGACCGCGGCGGCGGCCGATGCCGTCGCGCGCGGCGTCGCCGACGGGGCGGGCGTCGCGACGATGATCGACGGCCCGCACGCGGACAGCAGGACGACCGCGAGCAGGAGCCGCTTCATCAGGCCGCCATCTCCAGCACCGCCTGGAGGACGACCTCGCCCGATGCGCGGAGGCGTGCCGGGTCGACGGTGGATGCGGTGTCCGCGGCGGTGTGGAACGCGCCCACCTCGGTGCCCGAGACCATGATCGCCGGCATGCGCCGGCGCAGGTACGTGAAGTGGTCGCTGCTGCCGGTGCCGGGCGTGTACGTCAGCCCGTACCCGAGGCGCTCCGCGGCGGCCTTGAGCCGCTGATGGAGCGCGAAGTTCTCGTCCGATGCCGCGAGGTCGCCGCAGCAGCCGTCCATGTCGAGATTGATGAACGCCACGACGTTATCGGCGCGGAACGGCGTCGTGACCGAGTACGACACGAGCGCCTCCGACCCCACCAGGCCGATCTCCTCCGCTGAGAACGCGACGAAGACGATCGAGTTCTTCAGCATCGACTTCTTGGTGGCCAGGACGCGCGCGACCTCGATCGTCACGGCCGCTCCCGAGGCGTTGTCGTTCGCCCCGGGGAAGACCGTCCCGTCCGGATCGGTGCCGATCCCGTCGAGGTGCCCGCCGACCACCACGAACTTCTTCGCGCGCTCGGCGTCGGCACCGCGGAGCAGCCCCACGACGTTCGTCGTGCGCACGCGCTCGATCTGACCGAGCGGCACATCGATGCGGACGCGGGTCGAGGTGTCGAACGAGACCGGCTCCGGCACCGTGCGCTCGAGGCTCGGTCGGAGCTCGGCGCGCCGGCGGCGCTCCTCGAGCGTCGAACGCAGGTCGGCGATCCGCTTGCCCGACGACGCGATGAGCTCATCGGCGACGGCCTCGCTGACGCTGATCACAGGGAGCGTGTCCCGTTCGAAGAACGAGCTGTACGAGAAGCGGATCATCCCGCGGTCGGGCTGATTCACGAAGATCACGCCCTTCGCGCCGGACCGGATCGCCGCGTCGATCGGGTCGCCCTGCGTGGGTCCGGCGATGAGGACGATGTTCCCCTGGGCACGCGTGCCCTGGTAGTCGCTGTACTCCTGCGTTCGGATCCCACCACCGACATACACCACGTTGCCCTCCGCGGTGCCGCCGCCGGCCCGTCCGCCGATGCGCTCGGCGAAATGCACGCGCGGTGTGTAACGCTTCGGCGCCTCGCCGAGTCGCTCGAAGACGGGCATCGCGCTCAGCCTGACGACATCGGTCGTGAACGGCTGGTGGTACGTCCCGTCCACGCCCGCGGGCTCCAGGCCGATCGCCCTGAACTGCTCCGCCACATACCGGGCCGCGTCGTCGTATCCGGGCGAGCCCGTGTAACGGCCGGCGCGCGCTGGATCGGCGAGCCAGTCGACGTGCGCCCGGGCGCGTGAGGCGTCGAACTCGCGCGCGACCGCCACGTAGCTGCCCGCCGGTCCGACCAGGGGGCTCGCCAGGCGGATCGCGATGAAGATCGCGACGACCGCCATCGCGGTCCGCAGTGAGAGCAGCTTGCCCAGCGCGACCGGCGCGCGCTCGAAGAACGTCCGCAGCCCATGCCCCAGCAGGTTGAATCCGAGCACCGCGCTCGCGAACGCCACCGCGGGCACGAGCGCGATCCACGCGGCGTTGAAGATCTCGAAGCGGCCCTGCGCGAGGATCGCGCCCCACTCGGTCGTCGCGAAGATGAACTCGCTCCCACCGCCTCGCCCGGTCACATCCGTCGAGACCGTCTGCCCGCCACCGACGACGATGCCGAGGAAACCGAGCTCGCCGAGAACGAGGAGGATCGCGCTCGCCTCGAGCGCGGCTGCCACCGCGAGCATCGGAAGGAGGTTCGGCAGGACGTGCCGCGCGAACACCGCGAACTCCGAGAGGCCGAGCGCGCGCGCCGCCTCCAGGAAGGGCCGTCCGCGGAGCGCGACGACGGCGGAGCGAGACGCACGGCCGAAGCCCCACCAGCCCGTGATGGCGAGCGCGGCGGCGAACGCGCTGATGCCGGACCGGATGTCGAACGCGAAGATCCACAGCATCGCGAAGAGGACGGTGGGGAAGGCGGCGAACGCGTCGATGAGGGCGGACACCCCGCGATCCAGCGACGAGCCCGCGAACCAGCCCGCGAGCGTACCGAGCGCCGTGCCGACGAGGAGCCGCACCGCGAGGACGACGAACGCGATGGCGAACGTCGCGCGTGCGCCGTACATCACGCCGGTCCAGAGATCGCGACCGCTGCGATCCGAGCCGAGCGGGTAGCCGTACGTGCCGGGGTCGTACGGCGCGAGCACCGAGCGTGTGCCATCGACGATGAGGGTCGTGCTCTTCAGCGGGTCGACCTTCGTGAGCAGTGGCGCGGCGAGACCGATGACGATCCAGCCGCCGATGATCGCGGCGCCGGCGATGAGCTGCCAGGTCAGCGCGCGACGCATCAGGACGCCGCTCCGGTCGACGCGTGCACGAGCCGCGCGGCCGCCGCGTCCAGCGCGAAGCGCACGACCGCGATCGTGACGACCAGCGCGCCGAGCAGCGTGCCGGCGGTCGCCGCGTCGAAACGCTGGATCGCCTGGAGCAGCGCGAAGCCGAGGCCGGGCCACGAGAAGAACACCTCGACCACCGGAAGGGTCGAGAGCGCGATCGACACGGCCGCCGCGATCGCGCCCAGGATCGGCACGAGCGCGTTCCGCAGGGCGTGACGACCCATCACCGCGCGCTCGAGGAGGCCCTTCGACCGTGCGGTCCGCACATAATCCGCGGCGAGCTCTTCGTCGACGGCGACGAACGCGAAGCTCGCGATCTGCGCGAATGGGCGCGCGGCCAGCACGAGCGTCGGGAGGATCAGGTGGTCGTCGATGCCGAAGCCGAAGCTCGGCCAGAGCCGGATGTTGTACCGGCGCACCATCTCCGCCGACAGCAGGATGAGCGCGATCGCGAGCAGGAACGAGGGCGTCGAGATCACGGCCACCGTGCTGCCGACGAGCGCTGCGCGGAGCCGTCCGCTGCGTGTCGCGGCCGCGACGACGCCGACGAGGACGCCGAGTACCGTGGCGATCGAGACCGCCAGGCCGACGAGCAGCATGCTCTTCGGGTACGCGTCGAGGAGGACCTCGCCCATGGCGCGCCGCCGCCCGCCGAGGATCGATGTCGACGTCGCCTCTCCGAGCGAGCCCTGCAGCAGGCTCGAGAAGTAGTCCTGCGACCCTTCCCAGGACTGCGTGAGGATGTCCCAGAGCGGCGCGTGGTCGAAGCGGCTCCGCGCGGCGACGAGCGCGACCTGAGAGAGGACGACGATCAGGACGAAGGCGAAGATGACGAGCAGGAGACGCGTCAGGACGGTGACGGCAACGCGAGTCAACGCGGATCGAAGGGGGGCATCGCGACCTAGAATACCGAGCAAATTCCCATGAAGTTCTATGTCACGACCGCCATCGCGTACGTCAACGACCGGCCGGGACTCCATCACGGGTACGAGTTCACCGGCGCCGACGCGCTTGCCCGATTCCACCGTCAGCGCGGCGCAGAGGTGTTCTTCCTCACGGGTACAGACGAGAACGCAACGCGCAACGAGCAGGCAGCGAAAGAGCAGGGAATCCCGACGAGGCAGCTCGTGGACAGGCACGCGGCCGAGTTCCGACAGATGGCCGACCTATGGAACATCTCCTACGACCGCTTTATCCGCACCACCGACGAAGATCACGTGCTCGGCGTCCAGGAATTCGTTCGTCGCTGGATCGCCAACGACGATGTATATCTGTCTAAGTACGAGGGCCTCTACTGCACGCGATGCGAGGCGTTCTACGAGGAGGCCGATCTCTTCGACGGTCGCTGCCCCGTCCACACGACCAACGCCGACGCGATCCAGCGCCTCAGCGAAGA
>DATEDV010000248.1:0-7205 GCA_035281485.1 Candidatus Limnocylindria bacterium
ATCGCGCCGAGCGACGTGGGATACATCAACGCGCACGGGACGTCCACGCCGGCGAACGACGGATCGGAGACCGCCGCGGTGAAGACGACGTTCGGCGACCACGCCTACAAGCTCGCGGTGTCGTCGACGAAGTCGATGACCGGGCACACGCTCGGCGCCGCGGGCGCGATCGAAGCGATCTTCTGCGTCCTCGCGATGCGCGACGGCGTCCTTCCGCCGACGATCAACCAGGAGACGCCGGATCCCGAGTGCGACCTCGACTACGTGCCGAACGTCCTGCGGAAGAAGCAGGTCGACGTGTCGCTGTCGAACTCGATGGGGTTCGGCGGCCACAACGCCGCGCTGTTGCTGCGACGCTGGGCGTAGTGGATCGCTCCTGATGGCCGACCCGAAGAAGCAGCGCGCCGATGCGAACGCGCTCGTGACGGAGCTGCTGCAGCGGCTCGCCGCCGAGGACGTGCAGCAGCTCGAGATCCGCCGCGGTGGCCTCCGCGTGAAGGTGAGCAAGGACGGCGCCGTGCCGGCCCCCTCCACCGCGGCGAGCGCGCCGGCGGCCAGACCGGCGGGCGTGACGGTCACCGGACCCGAGCCACAGAAGGCGGAGCGCGAGCTTCCCACGGTGAACGCGCCGCTCACCGGCGTCTTCTACCGCTCCCCGACACCACAGGCGCCGCCCTTCGTGCAGATCGGCGCCGTCGTGAACAAGGGCGACGTGATCGCCCTCATCGAGGCGATGAAGCTCTTCAACGAGATCCGCTCGACCGCGGGCGGAAAGGTGAGCCGGATCTTTGCCGAGAACGGTCAGCTCGTCCGCGCGCACCAGCCGCTGCTCGAGCTCGAGCCGATCTGATGGCGACGGTCTGTGTGGTGTGCAAGGCGGCCCTCGAGGCCGACCGCATCCGGCTGCGTTACGAGGGCCGCTACTACGAGTTCGACCGCGACCGCTGCAAGCTCATCTTTCAGGAGAATCCCGACCGCTGGCTCGACGCGGCCGGCGAAGTCCTCGACCGGCCGCGCTAGCGGCAGCGGCCCTCCCGGTCTCCGCGACACACCGACGCGACGACGCGGCCACCGGGAAGCTCGAGGATGTCCAGATCGCCGACGCCGGGCGTGCCCGCGCTCGTGCCGCGCGCGGCGGTCGCGTAGATGCGCGAGCCGTCGCTCGCCCACCAGGCCTCCCAGATCTTGCGCGGCGCCTCCACGCGCTTCGACGCACTGTCGGCGAGCTCGCGCGTGTACACGTCGCCCTCGGAGAACGCGTCCTGCGCGACGGTATAGAGGACGCGGTCCGCGGTCGGATGCCATGCGATCGAGCCGAAGTGCTTCGCCGCCAGCGGCTCGAGCTCGCGGATCTTGCCGTCGTTCGGGTCGACCGTGTACACGCGGTTCTCGCCCCCGAACGATCCGGCGGCGCCGGCCACCGCAAGGTACGGGGGCCGGGAGCGCAGGCTCACCTGCGAGCCGGTGCCGACCCAGTATTCCGCGCCGTTCGACGCGAGGAACACCGCGACCTTCGTGACGGTGTCGGTGCCCTGCCCGAGGATGATCGCGCTGCGGTCCGCGGAGAACGCGAGCGGGTACCAGACCTTCGTGATGTCCGCAGGATCCTCGTCCTCGACGAACAGCCGCGTCGCGCCGCCGGTCGTGTCGCCGACGCGCACGCCGTCGTGCCCGTGGAATGCGTAGCGCGTCCCGTCCGGACTGATCACGCCACGCAGCGGCCCGACGGCCCAGATCTCATCGTCCTCGTAGAGGAGCGTGGCGCGACCGGCGGGAACGTCGACGAGATACAGCGCGGAGCGTTGCGACGGGCCGATCGCGCCGACCAGCAGGCGCTTGCCATCCGCGGACTCGCTGAAGGGCGGCGCGTAGTACGGCTTCGCGGTCGAGCCGCGCGCGCCGACGACCTCCGTGCTCGTCCCGTTCGCGAGGTCGACGAGGACGATGCGGCCCGCCTGACCGTCGGAGAGCGCCACGTACCGGTGCTCCGCCGGCACGGTCGCGGCGCGCGCGACCACGGGCTTCGCCGCGGCCCCGGTGCCGACAGCGCCGGCGGTGGGCTGGCCGCTGGGTGGCGGCGTCGACGAGCTGCACGCCGTCACGATGGACAGGGTCAACGTCGCGAGTCGCCTCGCACCAGTCACGCCAGTACGGTGACAGACCGACACGACTGACCGCTCGCTAAGTCGCGACGAAGGACGCGATCAGATACGCGAGTGATAGCGAGCCGGCGAGACCGACCACTCCCCAGCCGAGGATCGTCGATACGCGACCGTTCACCGCGTCACCCATGATCCGGCGATCGGTCGCGAGGCGGACGATGAAGACGAGCACGATCGGCAGCAGGATCCCGTTGGCGATCTGTGCGGAGATGATGAGCGGGATGAGCGAGATCCCCGGGATGAGCACGACGACCGCGCCCAGGATCAGCAGCAGCGTGAAGAGGCTCATGAACACCGGTGCCTCGCGGAAATTCTTGCTGATCCCGGACTCCCAGCCGAACGCCTCGCAGATCGCGTACGACGTCGACAGCGGCATGACGACGGCGCCGAGGAGCGAGGCGCCGCAGAGCCCGACCGCGAACAGCAGGCCCGCGCCCGCGCCGGCGAGCGGCACGAGCGCCTGCGCGGCGTCCTCTGCGGAGGTCACGTCGACGCCGGCCGGATGAAGCACGGTACCGGTGACGACGATGATGAAGAACGCGAACAGACCCGCGAGGGCCGCGCCGAGGAACACGTCGATGCGGGCGTACGACGCCGACTGGCGGTCCACACCCTTGTCCACGACGGAGGCCTGCATATAGAAGAGGAGGTACGGCGTGATCGTCGTGCCCACCAGCGCGAGCGCAAAGACGAGTGCGGTCGGGCTGCTCGGGACGGACGGAATGAAGCCGGCCATCACCGCGGGCCAGTCGGGCCGCAGGATGAACACCGAGATCGGGTAGGCGATGAACGCGAGCACGAGCAGGAACAGGGCGCGCTCGACGAAGCGGTAGCTGAAGAAGACGACGAGCGTCCAGACGCCGAGGGCCGCGATCGGCACCGAGACGATCCGCGGGATGCCGAGCAGCTCGACGCTGGCGGCGATCCCGGCGAACTCGGCGATGACGTTGCTGCCGTTGGCGATGATGAGGACGAGCATCGCGAGGATCGTCCACCGGACGCCGAATCGCTCGCGGATGAGGTCGGAAAGGCCCTGTCCGGTCACCAGCCCCATGCGCGAGCACATCTCCTGGATCACGCCCAGGCCGAAGCTGGCGACGAGCAGCAGCCACAGGAGCGTGTAGCCGAAGCGCGCGCCGACGGACGAGTAGGTCGTGACACCGCCGGCCTCGTTGCCCGCGAACCCGGTGATCACGCCCGGGCCCAGGACCGCGAGGAAGGCCGCGAGGGCGATCCGCCGGCGGGCGGTCCGGCGTCGCAGCGCGCCGAGCGGCCGCGCGAGGCCGGCGCCCCTCACCTAGCGATCGACCTGAGCGACCTCTTCTTCCACCCGCGGGGCAGCATGATGTCGACGACGTCGTCGACGGTGACGGTGCCGAGGAGCTTGCGCCGCGCATCGACGACCGGCAGTGCGAGCAGGTTGTACTTCGCGATGAGGGCGGCGACCTCCTCCTTCGGCGACGTCGCGTCGACCTTGAGGACGTTCCGGTCCATCACCTCGTTGATCGGCGTCGCCGGCTTCGCGACGACGAGATCGCGCAGCGAGATCACGCCGTCGAGGCGCCCCTGCGCGTCTACGACGTACAGGTAATAGGTGAGCTCGGCGTCGGGCTGCAGCTCCCGGAGCCGATCGATGGCCGCCGCGGCGGTCAGCTGCGCGGGCAGGGCGATGAAGTCGGTCGTCATGATCCCGCCGGCCGAGTCCTCCGCGTAGGTGAGCAGCTCCTCGACGTCCTCGGCCTCGTCCTTCTCCATGAGCTCGACGAGCTCTTCACGGCGCTCCTCGGGCAGGTCCTGCAGCAGGTCGGCGGCCTCGTCGGGCGCCATCTCCTCGAGGATGTCGGCGGCGCGCTCCTCATCGAGGTCGCTCACGATCGAGGCCTGCATCTCCGGCTCGACCTCGGACAGCGCGTCCGCGGCGGTCTCGACATCGAGCTGCTCGAACACCGCGCGTCGCTCGTCGACCGTCATCTCCTCGACGATGTCGGCGATGTCCGCCGGGTGCAGCAGCGCGAGCTTCGTGCGCGGGACGGTCACGCGCACGCCCGCGTCCGGCGACGCGAGCGGCTCGACGAGATGCCACGGGATGATGCCGCGCGGCAGCTTCTGGCCGGCCAGACCGACGACGCGCTCCGCGAGGTTCTCGGCACCGACGCGTCGGAGCAGGCCGCGCAGGCCGACGTCGGCGCCGACCAGGCGGAGCTGCCCGTCGACCTCGGAGAGCTGGAGATCGTTCACGCGCACGACCTTCGCGCCGTGCGTGTCGACGACCTGTTTATCCATGAGGTCGCGCGACAGGCGCAGCGCCTCCTGCGGCAGCGTGGCGTCGGCGATCGTCGCCAGGACCTTGCGCAGGCGCAGGTGTCCGATCTCCTGCGCGAGCTCGTTCCAGCGCACGACGCGCTCGCCGCCCGGTGTCGCGAGGATGGCCCACTGCACCGCCGGGAACTGACCCTGCGGGACGACCGCGAGATCGGAGAGCTTGGCGACCTCGCTGCCGTTCGGCTCGATCACCCGTCGATGCTGGATGTCGGAGAGATACGGCACGGGCGCAAGGTTAGCGCCGCGGGCTAGAATGAGAACTCCCGTGACACCTACGTCCGACACCGGACTGCGCGTACGAGCACTCGCGGATCAGGCCGTCGCGGCCGCCCTCGAGTCGGACTGGACGCGCGCGTCCGATCTGAACGCCAAGATCCTCGAGGCGTCGCCCGACGACGTCGAGGCGCGCAACCGGATAGGCCGCGCGTTCCTCGAGCAGGGCAAGCTCGACGAGGCGAAGGCGGCGTTCGCGGAGGTCCTGAAGACCGAGCCGTACAACTCGATCGCGATCCGCGGGACGCAGCGCATCACGGCACTGCTGGAGCACAAGACCAAGCCGAACGTGACGACGTCCCGGACCCAGCCGCGCCTGTTCATCGAGGACATGGGCAAGACCGGCATCCTCCGGCTGATCAACCCCGCGCCGCCCCACATCCTCGCCCGTTACAGCCCCGGCGCGGAGTGCCAGCTGAAGGAGCAGGAAGGGCTTCTGGCGGTGCATGCCCGGGACGGCGAGCTCCTGGGTTTCCTGGAGCCCAAGGTCGGCCGGCGCCTCATCGACCTGATCCGAACTGGCAACCAGTACGTGGCCGCCATCGTCAGTAACGACCAGCTGAACGCGCGCGTTGCCATTCGTGAGGTCCTGCAGAGCGTCGAGAACTCGAGCCGGATCTCCTTCCCGGGCCACCACCGCCCGGCCGAGACGAAGGAGCGGGCCTACATCAAGGGCAACTTCTTCCGCTTCGGACGGGATGCGGATGAGGATGTCGACGAGGAAACCGACGAGACCGAGGAAGAGACGGAGGGCGCCGGGGCGGAGGCGCTCGAAGAAACGGAAACGGTCGAAGAGCCTCTGGTCGTCGACACCAGCGACGAGGACTCGGAGGAAGAAGAAGAGGAGTAAGCCGATTGGGCCAAGCGCGACGGGGAGCGACAACAGCGATCCTCGTCCTCCTGGCCGCGGCCTGCTCCACAGCGACTCCCGTCCTTCCGACGCCACGACCGACCGGCGACGTCGCCGATCCTCGACCCACCGCCCTCGTCGCCGCCGACGTCCTCCTCACCTTCTCCGCGTATGACTACGCCCTCGTCGGCGGCCTGAACGGGGAGAAGGTCCGCGCGGTCGACGTCGATCGCTACGCCGCGATCGCGCAGGCGCAGGCCAAGACCGTCACCGCCAACACGACCAAGATCGTCGCCGCGACGGTCAACGCCTCCGGCCCCGTGCGTGACCGTCTGGTCGCGCTCGCCGACGGTCTTACGGATCTGTCGCGCGACGCCGTCGCCTACACCGGCGCGAAGGATCCCGCCGTCCTCGCGCGCGTCCTCTCGGGAGTGGAGCGCGGGTGGGCCAGCCTGCGCGAGCTTGCCTCGTCGATGCCGGTGGACACGTCGCTCCGCGCGACGATCGAGCGCGGCAGCTCGATCAAGACGACCGCGTCGTCGAAGCAGCTCTTCATGCTGACCGTCGGTCCGTACAACAACGGGGCCGAAGCCGCCGAGGCCGCGCGTGCGATCGGCGCGAACGCGACCGCGTCCGACGCGAGCCCGTTCGCGGTGCGGGTCGGCCCGTATGCCGATCGCAAGGCCGCCGACAAGGCGGTCGCGGACCTCGCGGCGCGCAAGATCACCGCGGTGGTCGTCGAGGAGACGACGTACGCGTTCGTGCGCGGCGGGACCGTGCCGGACGTGGAGCTGTGGCGCGAGCCCGAGCGCACGATCAACGTCCAGGGCCTCTCTCGAAAGCTGGCGCTGTCGAAGGATGCGAGCCTGATCGCGACGGGGTCCGACGACGGACACGTCGCGGTGCACAACCGCGAGGGCGTGCTACAGGCGTTCCCGCGAACCAACGCCGGCGTGAACCAGCTCCTGTTCACGAGCGACGGCCGCTTCCTCATCGGCGGGGGGCAGGTCCTGACGAACTGGCTCATGCCGCGGCCGAACGAGAGCACCGGCGTGCCGGTCCGCCTCACCGGCGCGGCGCAGTCGCTCGTGTACGTCCCGGGCGTGGACATCTTCGCGGCGTCGTCGGCCGGCAGTGACGGCGGGGTCGTCGGCGGGCGCACGCCCACCGGCCTGCCGCTCGCGGCTCCGTTCCCGATCGACCTGCCATCTTCCGGCGGTCAGCTCGCGGTGAGCGACAACGGCGACCTCTTCATCGCATTCCAGGTGGCGACCGGCTACGAGGTGCGCATGTTCCGTCCGGGCGTGGAGCGCTTCCTGAAGGGCATCCTGCGCGTGCCCGGCGTCGGCCGCGCGCTCGCGATCGATCCCTCTGGCGCCTTCGGCGCGGCGATCACCGATCAGGGCACGTTCCGCTTCCAGGTGACCGCGCCCGACCCGACAAAGAGTCTCGCCAAGCTCACGACGCCGGTGCGCGACATCGAGTTCGCGCGCGACGGCACGCTCTACCTCATGGACGCGCAGCGCGTCATCGCCGTCGACCGCGAGGGGCAGACGCGCTGGACGACGACGATCCTCGACGGTCGCCGCATGGCGCTC
>DATEDV010000249.1:0-3227 GCA_035281485.1 Candidatus Limnocylindria bacterium
TGGCGCGCGTACCAGGAGGCGGCCGCCACGGCACTGCGCGCGTACGAGGAGGCGTTACGTGCCGGCATGGCGCGTGTACGAGGAGGCACGCGCCACGGCACGGCGCGCGTACGACGACGCGATCGCCCCGGCATGGCGCGCGTACGAAGAGGCGCTCCGCGCCGCGATCCGCGGATCGGATTGGTGGGCGGGACGATGACGCGATTCTTCTACCTCCGCGATCACGACGGGCATCCCGTCGGCGTCGTGGCGATGCGCCGCGAGCTCGATCCCGACGCGCGCCCGACTGGCGTTCGCGTTCGCGTCGCGATGTCCGTGTGCGCGCCCGTCGACCGCTTCGACCGACGCATCGGGGTCGCGCGCGCGGTCGGGCGCCTCGACTCGGCGACGCAGAGCACGACCGCGGCCGACCTCGGTGTCGTGTTCGGGGCGATCATGCCGATCACGTGCCCTCACGTCGACTACTGGCGCGCCCGCGATACGTTCGACGCCCAGCGATCGCGACTGCTCCGAGACGGCATGCACCCCGACGCGTACGCGCGCAAGATCGCCGAGACTCCGTGATCCCGAATCAAGACATGAGCGACTTCCTGGACGCGATCGCAGCAGGCGATTTCGAGCGCAAGTGCCGGCGCTGCGGATCGATGATCCGATGGGCGATCGATCTCGAGTACGTGCGCCGCGGCGAGGGCGATGAGCCGATGTTCGTGCTCCTGCCCGCGGGTGAGGAGGCGATCGCATGAGCGCGAACGACGACTTCGAGCGCGGCCGTGCGCAAGGGCGAGCCGAGGAGAACGTACGCATATCCGCGGCTCTGGAGGACCTCGTGCGCGACTGCATCACGTGGGACGAAGGCGACCCCGGCGGAGGTGAGGACGTGTGGAGATGCTCCGCGGTGGAGCGCATCGTCGACGAGGCGCCAAGCGCCGACGCTCTCGCCCGCCGAGAGGCCGAGGCGGAAGAGCGGGGGTATCGGCGGGGCTGGGAAGCCAAGGACATCGACGCGGAGCGGCGTGAGCGTGATGCCGCGGAGCGAGCACGGGCCGAGACGTTGGCGGCGGTCGCCGTGTGGCTGCGGACAGATGACGCGGTGCGCGGCATGGACCGTGAGCGCGACACACCCCACGAAGTCGCTCGGGTGCTGTCTGTGCGCTTGCAGGCCGCGAACCTGGCCGGGAAGGGAGGGGGCGAATGAGCGACGACACGCTAGCCTGGCTCGCGGACAAGGTGCGCATGTTCTTGTCGTTCTATCCCGCGGCGCAAGCGTTCGAGACCTACGTCGCCGCCGTCACCCGTGTACTCGCCGGGCGGCCGGACATTGAGCAAGAGCGCTGGGAGGCGGGGTACGAGACGCGAGCAAACGAGGAGAGGCTCGGGTACCACTGTGCTCCCGCCGCAGCCCAGCCCCCGGCGGAAGACCCATGTCCGAGGTGCGGTCGGTCGGAGTGCTGGGACGGCCCCGCCTGTGACAGGTGGCCCGCGTGGAAGCGCAACGCGGCCGACCAAGCCATCGTGACACCGAAGGAGCAGCGCGGTGCGGAGCCCGTCGGCATGCACGCGCGGCACATCGCACCGTTGCGCGCTCGCATAGCTGAGCTCGAAGCCCTGCTGACCCGATGCGAGCCTCGCTTGGTCAGCGATCTACGCATCGCGGAGTATGCCGAAGACAGCGCGACCGCGGACGCCCTCCGCCTCCTCCTCGCCGACATCGCCAGGAGCACCGACCCGTGATCTCGACGCCCGTCCGCCGCGCTCGCGAGCTGCTCGCTCGAGTCGTCCGCGACCTCGGCCCGCCGTCGATGCCCGTGCGCTGGCGCGTCGGCGATCTCGGACCGTGGCAGGGCGCGTGTGTGCGCCGCGACGGGCATTACCTCGTCGAGCTCGATCGTCGGCTCGCTGGCGCCACGCTCGATGACACGATCGTGCACGAGCTCGCGCACGTGTACGCGTCGCGCGGTGAGCAGGACGAGTACTGCGACGACCACGATGCGATCTGGGGTGTCGCGTACGCGCGCGTGTACTGTGCCGCAATGGAGACGCACTGATCGTGTCCCCGTACCGCGCCCTGCCCGTCGTCGCGAAGCCGCGACCACGATCCGTGTGCGCGTGGTGCAAGCACTCGCGTCGTCCGTACCAGCACGGCGTGCTCGTCTGTGACGCACGCGAGCACGTCGAGGCGCATCCGATCGAGGGCACGCACGTCGTCGACCGCGGGCGCGACTGCTACGTCGTCCGCGACTCGCTTCGCCGTGCCGGAACCGAGGACTGCCCGGACTTCGATCCGAGCCTCGTGACGCGCGTGCTCCGGGCAATCGGGGGGCGACGGTGAGCCACTCCCGATGCCGCCGCGATCGCGTCCGCAAGCGCAGACGTCGTGCGCGCGAACGCGTGTGGCGCGTACGTACGCATGCGAACTGGCGTTGGCTGTTTCGCGGCGCGAGCACGTACGTGTCCTGGCTCGACGAGACTCCGTTCTGGTCCGCGACGACCGAGGAGATCATGGAATCGATTCGCCTCGCCGTGCTTCGCATCGACAGCATCACGGACGCGTGGTGGCACACGGGGCCGAACGAGCCCGGTCCGCCGCCGCTGTCGTACGAGGTCGTGCTCGACGGGGGCGACACCGCATGACGCACGTCTCCCCCTCGCAGATCGAGACGTGGCGCGGCTGCCAGCGACGGTGGGCGTACTCGCGGATCCGTCCGCGCCACGACAATCCGTGGGCTGCGTTCGGCACTCGCGTGCACACGATCCTCGAGCGCTGGCTCGAGCTCCGCGAGACGCCCGATCATACGACGCCCGAGGGGCGCTGCGCGCTCGCGGCCGTGCCCGAGATCCCGTTACCGCAGTCGCCGGGCTCCGCGGTCGAGCACGCGTTCGCGTTCGTGTCCGACGGCACGCACCTGATCCTCGCGGACCTCGTCGCCCCGAAGACCGCGACGTGCCACGGGCACACGGCCACGGGCAAGGACGATCCCGACGCGCTCGCGAACGCGGCTCGAGCCGCCGCCGCAGCGCTCGGCGATCCGTGGGTTGCGTACGTCGGGCGGATCGACCTGCTCGATCATGTGCCCGGTACATACGTGCGCGTGACGGACTACAAGTCGTGCGGCGACCTCGCCCGCGCGGATGAGACGCGCGGCGACTTCGAAGAGAACGTGCAGCGCATCATCTATGCGGTGTACGTGCGCGAGCGCTTCGGCGTCGAGTCCGTGGTCGCGCGGTGG
>DATEDV010000250.1:0-2550 GCA_035281485.1 Candidatus Limnocylindria bacterium
CGAGGAGTCGGTCGATCGCGGCGAGGCCGGCGTGGAGCTTTCGGGACTCCATCCCGAAGCCGATGCGGAGGTGCCGCTCGGCGCGGAAATGGATGCCCGGCACGACCATGGTCGAGTACTCGCGAATGAGGCGGTCGACGAGCGTCATGGACTCGATGGGGAACCGGTAGCTGAAGAAGCAGATGCCGCCGGCCTGCGGCGGCGTCCAGTGGAGCTCGCGCGAGTGCGTCGACGCCCAGTCCTCGAGCATCGGCCAGCGCTCCGTGAGGATGAAGCGCGCCCGCTTGAGCAGCTGTTCGCGTCGCTCAAGGGCGATCTCGGCGAGCGACTCGGAGAGCGTCGCCGGCGCGATCGTCGTGTAGTCCTTGACGCCGAGCGCGGCCTGCAGCGCCGGTTCCGGCGCGACGAGCCAGCCGATCCGGAGACCGGGAAGCCCGTAGACCTTCGAAAGTCCGCCGGTGACGACGATGCGCTCGCCGCGACCGGAGAAGGACGGACTCTCATTGCCGTCGAGCTCGGCCCCGCGATAGACCTCGTCGGAGAGGATCCAGGCGCCGTGCTTCGCGGCGATGGTGGCGATGAGCTGGATCTCGCTGCGGGACAGGACCTGGCCGGTCGGATTGTTCGGCGTGCAGATGCAGATGAGCTTCGTCCGATCGGTCATGGCGGCGGCGAGCGCATCCAGGTCGATGCGCCATCCGCGCTCCTCGCGCAGCCACACCTCGCGGACGCGCGCGCCGATGCCGTTCGCGATGCCGTGCACCTGCATGTAGTTGGGCATGACGATGACGACCTCATCCCCGGCGGAAACAAGGGTCACGAGCGCGAGGAAGTTCGCCTCGCTGGTGCCGGTCGTGATGAGGACGTTCTTCGCGTCGCTGCCGGGATGGAACGACGACACGAGCGCGCGCGTCGCTTCGCGCCCCACGCCCTCGGCGTACCCGAGCTTCGAGCGCATGAGCTCCTTCGCATCGCGCGTCGCTTCCTCGAGCGTGAGCGCCTCGACGCCGGACTCGGACAGGTCGTACTTGACGCGGTGCTCCCATGTCGACTGCATCCGCTCCATGTCGAAGCTCGGGAACTTCATCGCGCGGTCCAGTCTGTCATCAGCGCGGCTCCGTGGCGGCGCGCAGCCGTTCGAGCTGCTTCTTCGCGAGCTCAACGACGTAGGGACGCTCGAACGACCCCGGCCGCCCGGTGATCTCCACGGCGTCGACGACGTTCGCGTACCGGAAGAGGAGCGTGAGCGTGATGAGTGCGCCCTCGGTACCCGCGTGCTCGGCGACGAACCCGGTGGACTCGTCACCGACCGTCTCGCGGAGGTCGGTCTCGATCGAGCCGAGGTCGAGCGCTCTCTTGCGGAACTCCACCGCGGTCACGCGCGCGGCGGCCTCGTCGGCCGTGATGATGAGGATCGAATCGATCGCGCAGCAGACGAAGGGATCGCCGCCCTTCGTGAACTGGCGCACGTAGCCGAAGGCGAGCCGCTGCTTCAGCTCCGCCGGCGTCGTCCCGAGACCGTTCGCCAGGTCATCGGGACTCATCTCCTCGTCCTTCTCGATGACGTAGTCGGCGGGGACATCCGCGGCCTGGAGGATCACCGCCTGCGGAGCCGCGCGCATGGCCCGCGCCGGCGCACCGCTGGGGGATGGTGTTGCGGGCGTGCAGGCCAGGATGGCTGCCACGAGGAGGAGGGCGCGCGCGGTCATCGAGCCAAGATACGCGCGGGAGCCCGCGAGGCAGAATCGCGGCATGCGCCGCATCGGGCACCGTGGGGCCATGGGTCACGCTCCCGAGAACACGATCCGGTCCTTCCAGAAAGCGCTCGACCTCGGGTGCGACGAGGTCGAGACCGACGTTTGGCTCATGCAGGACGGGCGGATGCTCGTATCGCACGATCGGCCGACTGCGAAGACGACGGTCACGCTCGACGAGGTCCTGGACTTCTGCCGCGGCCGCATGGCCGTCAACGTCGAGCTGAAGTCGGAGAAGGACGAGGCGCGGGCCCGCGAGACCGGAGCTCGCGTCGCGGCCCATCTCGCCGGACGTCGCGCCGACGCGTACATCTCGAGCTTCTGGTGGGCCGCACTCGAGGCGGCGCGGGACGCCGCGCCGGCCGTGCGCCGCGCCTTCGTCTTCTCCGACGCGCCCGAGCGCACCGCTTTGCTCGCCGGTGCGCGCGCCCTCGAGCTGTGGGCGCTGCACCCGAACCGCGCGTACGTGACACAGGATCTGGTCCGCGCCGCGCACGCCGCGTCGTTAAAGGTGAACGCATGGACCGTGAACGACGCGAAGGAGATCACGACGTTCCGCAACTGGTCGGTCGACGGCATCATGTCCGACTATCCCGAGAGGGTGCCGAAGGAGTAGCGACGATACGCGCCATCGCCCTCGGCCTCGTCCTGGTGAGTTGCATGTCCAGCTTCACCACGCACCAGTGCGGTGTGCCGGTGCGCGACCATGTGAGCTTCGTTGACGCCCTCCGGTGCGACGGATTCAAGGTCGAGCCGACCGGGCAAACGACGCTGTACTCCTATCGTGTGCCGGGGA
>DATEDV010000251.1:0-2244 GCA_035281485.1 Candidatus Limnocylindria bacterium
TGCAGCTGCCGGACACGCAGCTGAACGACTGGCCCGAGCTCGAGCAGTCGCAGGCACACTACGGGCTCGCGTACCTGTTCCTCGAGTTCGCGCGCCAGCAGGCCGGCGGCGACGACCTCATCAACGCGTTCATGACCAAGGGCATCGACACGCCCGCTGATCTCGACGCGGTGCTCCGCTCGCGCGGACAGCGCGGTCTCGAGGAGCTGTTCCTCGACTTCGTCGCCGCGAACGCGTTCATCGGCTCGTCGGCCGAGCCGCGCTACAGCTATCCCGCCGGCCTCGCCGCGCGGACGCCGGCCGGCCCGACCGACCAGGACCGTGTCGCGCTCGGCGCGACGCTGAGCTCGAGCACCCACCAGTACGCCGCGCGGTACATCGAGCTGCCCCGGGCGGCGATGAAGATCCGGTTCGAGGGACCGCGGCAGACGAAGCTGCTCGCGACCGACCCGCGCTCGGGCAAGGCGCTGTGGTGGTCGGACCGCGCCGACGGCCTCGACAGTCGGCTGACGCGCACGGTGGACCTTCGCGGCGCGACGCGGCCGGTCCTGTCGTACTGGACCTGGTTCGAGATCGAGAAGGATTACGACTACGCCTACGTGGCGGTGTCCACCGACGGCGGCGCGCACTGGACCACGCTCGCGGCGCCGGCGACGACGACCGAGGACCCGAACAAGGTCAACCTCGGGCACGGCTACACCGTCAACTCAGGCGGCGGCCGGACGCCGGCGTGGATCCAGCAGGAGGTCGATCTCTCCGCCTACGCGGGCAAGGAGATCCAGCTGCGGTTCCAGTACGTCACCGACGGCGCGCTCAACCTTCACGGCATCGCGATCGACGACATCGCGATCAGCGGGTTGCTGAACGACGACGCGGAGAGCGACAACGGTTGGAATGCCGAGGGTTTCGTCCGCTCGACGAACCTCGTGTCGCAGCGATTCGCCGTGCAGCTCCTCCGCTTCACTGCGAACGGCGCGACGACCGTGGAGCGGCGCAGCGTCGACGCGGGCACGCTCGACCTCGACATCGACACGTCGACCGATCGCCGCCCCCCGCTGCTCGCGGTCACCGGGTTCGCCGTCCGGACGACGCTGCCGGTGCCCTTCACGGTCTCGGTCGAGCGCCGGTGACGTCGCTCCGCGACGCGTCCGTGCCGGCGCTGAAGCCGGTCCGGTACGGCGTGATCCCCGCGGCCGGGCTCGGCACGCGCTTCCTTCCCATCAGCCGCGCGGTGCCCAAGGAGCTCATCCCCGTCGTCGACACGCCGGTCATCGAGATCGTCGTCACGGAGCTCACCGCGTCCGGCGTCGAGCGCGTCGTGCTGGTCGTCGGCCCGGGCAAGGAGTGGATCGAGGCGTACTTCAAGCCCAACCCGCGCATCGAGGCCAGGCTCGCCGCCGACATGCGCAAGGAGGACCTCGACCTGCTCAAGCGCGCCGAGCGCCTGGCGCAGGTGAAGTCCGTCCTGCAAGCGGAGCCGAAGGGGAACGGACACGCCGTGCTGCAGGCGCGGCCGCTGATCGGCGACGAGCCGTTCGCGATGCTCTGGGGTGACGACATCATGCTGGGCGAGCAGCCCGCCGTCCTGCAGCTCATCAAGGCGCGGGAACGGCTGGGGGGCGGCAGCGTGGTGGGCTGCGTCCGCGTGCCGAAGAAGGACATCGGGCGCTACGGGGTCGTCGCCGGGACCGAGGTCGACAGGGGGACGCTGCGCGTCATCGGCATCGTCGAGAAGCCGGCGCCGGAGGACGCGCCGAGCGATCTGGCCGCGGTGCACGGCTACGTCCTCGAGCCGGAGATCTTCGACGTGCTCGCGAAGCTGCCGCCAGGACGCGGCGGCGAGGTCTGGCTGACGGACGCCGTCGCCGAGCTGGCGCGGCAGGGCGCCCCGGTGTGGGCGGTGGAGCTCAGCGGGCAGCGCTACGACTGTGGCGACAAGATCGGGTACGTGAACGCGTTCGTGGACGCCGCCCTCGGCCGGAACGACACCGGGCCCGCCGTTCGCGCCCATTTGGAGGGGCTCGGCTGGAAGGCGCCGCGCGGACGATAACCGTCCACCTGGGGCCCTAAACGGCCGTCCGCTCGCCTAAACGTCCGC
This sequence comes from Candidatus Limnocylindria bacterium, assembly GCA_035281485.1. GTDB lineage: Bacteria > Chloroflexota > Limnocylindria > P2-11E > P2-11E > CF-39. The sequence continues at coordinate 2,099 of DATEDV010000251.1, forward strand.
TTGGGAGCCCCTGCTAGGATTTCTGGCGTTCCCCCTCAGTACACCCAGGCATTGCCATTGCCTGCGGCGAGAGGGGCAGGGGTGGGAAGGTGGATCGATCCGTTGGCCAGCCGCTGCGCCTTGCGTCGTTCGCCGTCATCACCGCG
>DATEDV010000252.1:0-10571 GCA_035281485.1 Candidatus Limnocylindria bacterium
GAAGCCCGCGCAGCGCTACGACAGCCGGCTCACGCGCCAGGCGGGGTGGGAGTTCATCGAGCACCTCGACCTCGTCTCGCGCGCGGCGCGCTATCGCGCCGACGTCGAGGCGCTCCTCGACGCGCCGCTCGCCGTCGAACGCCCCACCACGCTGGTGTTCACGCCCGAGTTCCTCGCGCTCCTGGTGCACGAGTCCTGCGGCCATCCGACGGAGGCGGACCGCGTCCTCGAGCACGAGGTCGCCTTCGCGGGCACGACCTTCATGTGGCCCAAGGACCGCGGCGCCCTCCGCTACGGGTCGGAGCACGTCTCGATGACCGCCGACGCCACCGTCCCCGGCGGCATGGGGACCTTCGGCTGGGACGACGACGGCGTGCCCGCGATGCGGACCAAGCTCATCGATCGCGGCACGTTCGTCGGCTACCTCACCTCGCGCGAGACCGCCGCCGCGCTCGGGGTGCCGGTGGCGATCGGCTCGGCGCGCGCCGAGGGCTGGCAGCACTTCCCGATCGTGCGGATGGTCAACGTCAGCCTCGATCCGGGCACGCAGAGCTACGACGCGCTCCTCGCCGGCGTCGCGGACGGCCTCCTCATGGAGGCGCCGGCGTCGTATTCGCTCGACGACAAGCGCCAGAACTTCCACTTCTCCACGCAGTCAGCGCGCGTGATCCGGAACGGCGCGCTCGAGGGCTACATGCGCGGCGTGTCGTTCCAGTCACTCACGCCGGCGTTCTGGGGACGGTGCGACGGCGTGGCGGACGACTGGGAGCTGCATGGCTTCCTCTCGTGCGCGAAGGGCGAGCCGCTGCAGCTCATGCGCGTCGGCCACGGCGCCGCGCACGCGCGCTTCCGCGACGTGCCGATCGAGGTGCGCGCGTGATCGTGCGCGGTCCGAGCATCGATCCCGCCGTGCTCGGCGACGTCGGCGCCGACGAGGCCGAGCTCTGGCTGCACCGGCGCCGCTCCGCGATCACGCGCTACGCGAAGAACCAGATCCACCAGAACGCGCTCGCCGACGAGTCCTACGTGCAGGCGCGCGTCGTGATAGGGAAAGCGGTCGGCATCGCCGCGGGCAACTCGCTCGAGCCCTCCGACCTGCGGCGTCTGATGCGCGACGCGCGCGCCGCGGCGAGCGAGAGCGCGCCGAACGCCGAGTGGCCGGGCCTGGCGCGTCCGCAGGCGATACCGGAGCCGCGGTCGTACGACGCCGCGACCGCACAGGCCGACGCGGCCGCGCAGGCGAACGCGATACGGACGATCACCGCGGCCGCGGCGGCGCGCGGGATGCGTGCCGCCGGCACGCATCAGATCGAGGTGGTCGAGGAGGAGCTGGTGAACACGAACGGCGCGCGGTGGTGGGCACCCGCGTCGCTGGCCTACCTGCGCGCGCTCGTGACGAGCGACACCGGGACCGGATGGGCCGAGGACCTCGGCTGGAGCACGTCCGCGCTCGACGCCGCCGGCGTCGCGGCTCGTGCGATCGAGAAGGCCGCGCTCGACCGTGACCGTACGCAGCTCGAGCCCGGCGACTACGAAGCGGTCTTCGAGGAGCTCGCGGTCGCGGAGGTGCTGCGTTTCATGTCGCTGACCGGTCTCACCGGGCAGACGCTCAAGGACGGCCGCTCCTTCATGAAGGACCGGATCGGCGAGCACGTCACCGGCGCGAGCTTCTCCCTCTGGGATGACGCGCTCGACCCGCGCACGCTCGCGATCCCGTTCGACCCCGAGGGCACGCCGAAGCGGCGCGTCGCGCTCGTCGAGCGCGGCGTGGCGAAAGGCGTGGTGCACGACCGACAGTCCGCGCGGTGGTTCGACACGGACTCCACCGGCCACGCCGCCGACCCGCGGCGCTATGCGGTCGGCGGGCATGCGGCCAACCTGACGATGGCCGGCGGAGAGGCGACGCGGGAGCAGCTGATCGCGGCGGTCAAGCGTGGCGTGCTCATCACGCGCTTCCACTACACCAACACGCCCGACCCAAAGCGCGCGACGATGACGGGGACCACACGCGACGGGACCTTCCTCATCGAGAACGGCCGCATCACGCGCGCGCTCGCGAACGTCCGGTACACGATGAGCGCCCTCGACCTGTTCTCCGGGATCGAGCTGATGGGACCGCAGCGCCTCGCGCGCGACTGGTGGTCGTCCAACGGGATGGGCTCGATCGTCTGCCTCTGCCCGCCGATCAAGGTCGCGCGCGCGACGATCACGGGGTCGAGCCCGATCTAGGCGCGAGGCTGCCGCCCCTCCGAGCGTGATGGTGCTCGTTCGTCCGCTGTCACACGAGTGCGCCGGTCGCAACGCACGTCCTGGTCAGGCCCATGCACTTCCTGCCGCCGTACATCTGATAAGGAGGACGACCTTGCCAGTCACACCCATCACCGACACCGGGACTGCGGTCATCACCGGCTTCGCCGCCGCGATCGCCGCATTCCTGTCAGCGCTCCCATCGCTCATCGGCGCGCTCCTGCTCCTCGCGCTCGGCTGGATCATCGCCGGCTTCGTCGGCGGGATCCTCGCCCGATTCCTGCGCACCATTCGGTTCAACGAGCTGGCACAGCGCTCGGGCGTCACCGAGTTCCTCAGGCGGGCGAACGTCAACGCGGATGCCGCCGGCGTCGTCGGCGGTCTCGTGAAGTGGTACGTCCGTCTCGTCTTCGTCGTCATGGCCGCGAACGCGGTCGGCGTGACGGCGGTCAGCGGAATCGCGAACCAGATCCTGGGGTTCATCCCGAACCTTCTCGTCGCGATCCTCATCCTCGGCGCGTTCTCGTGGCTCGCGACCGCGGCCCGGAACCTCGTCCGCGGCGCCGTCGAGACCGCGAACATGCCCAACGCCAACGCGCTGGGCACGCTCACATTCGTGACCGTCCTCGCGTTCGGCATCGTCGCCGCCGCGAACCAGATCGGCATCGCCGCCACGCTCATCAACACCCTGTTCATGGGCGTTGTGGGCGCGGTCGCCCTCGCGTTCGGTCTTGCTTTCGGTCTCGGCGGCCGGGAGCAGGCGGCCCAGATCTGGTCGGACTGGCGCGGCCAGGCGCAGAACGCCATGCGTCAGGCGCAGACCGCACGCGCCACGTCGGAGCGACCGGCCATGTCCGAGCGGCCGGCCATGTCGGACCGGCCGAGGGATGGTCGTCCCGAGACCGCCGAGGAGCGGATGCGTCGGGACGAGCTCAGCCGGCGCGGCTAGCGATCCATCACGCGCGCACACAGGACGAGCCCCTCCACGGGAGGGGCTCGTTCCTTTTCCTTAGCGCACGCCACCGGCGGCGAGCCCCTCGAGGTAGCGGACGATCGCCCACCGGTCCTGGTCGGCGATCGTCTCCTTCCACGCCGGCATGCCCGTCCCCGCGACGCCCTCGCTGATCCAGTAGTGGACCTCGCCGGGCGCGTGCTGGGGCACGTGGAGCTGCAGGTTCACCGGCCGGGGCTGCAGCAGGAACGCCTGCGGCCCGTCGCCGAGGCCGCGTGGTCCGTGGCAGATCGCGCAGTTCGCCTGGAACAGGGTGCGGCCCCGCTCGATCGTCTCCGGCGTGTCGGGCGTGGGGTTCTGCGCGAAGCGCGCCGTGAACGGGACCGGCGGCGTGGGGATGTTCGGCGCGACGGTGAAGGCGAGCGCGTAGCACACGCCGACGAGCGCGCCGAGCGCGCCCGCGCTCGTGGCGAACCGGCGCCAGTCGCCGCCGCGCCGATACGTGACGAAGGCGAGGACGAGGAAGATCACGGCGCCGGCGATGAGGAAGAGCGCGATGTCCTGGAGCCCCTGCCGCGAGATGGGGAAGGTCACTTGCTCCTCGTCTTCGGCTTGCGTGACGACCAGACGTACAGCGCGACGAGGATGAGCAGCGGCAGTCCGAGCTCGATGATCTCGTCGAGCCACGTGCCGGTCGCGCCGTGCGGAAGCACGGTGAGGATGGTCATCTGCTCACGTCGAGCTCGTACACGCCGCTGCCGGCGCCGTCCACGCTCAGCGTGATCCTCCAAGTGCCGGCGTCGAGACCCGCGAGCGAGAAGCGGTAGCGGCCCGGCCCGAGCTCGGCGGCGTTCTCGACGCCGTCGAGCGGAGCCTGCGTGGCCGGCCCATCGAATGTCGCGCGAACCTTTCGGCCGGCGACGGGGTCGCCCTTCTGGTCCACCACGACGACGTTGATAGTGAGGGGTGCGCCCGCCTGCGGCAGGACAGGCTCCGCGAAGACGATGAGCTGATGGGGCGGGATCGGGATGACCTTCGTGGTGGCGGCCTGTCCCTCGGGCTGCGACACCGGGACCGAGAAGAGCGCGCGCATGTCCTGACGACCGGACAGCCGCACGATCACCTCGATGTTCCACGTGCCGATCATCGACGTGGGGCTGCCCTCGGCGACGTATTCACCGGCTGCGCGCTCTGCCGCGACGAGCTCCTGCTCGCCCATGTCGTGCTCGATCATCGTGAAGCGCAGCACGACCTTCTCCGCCGCGGTGACCGGCCTGAGCCCTTGCTGTACGCGCACGACGAAGCGGTTGCGTCCCGGAAGCTCGCTGGCCACGAGGAGCTGCACGCGTATGCCGCTCACGTGTCTCGTCTCGTCGAACGCGGCACCGCTCGCCTGCGCCGGAGGTACGAGTGCCGTGAGGAACGCGGCCGCGAGGAGCACGCCGGCGAAAAGCGCGCTCTCGCCGACGACGCTGCGCCAGAACTGCGCGCCCGCTTGCAGCCCTCGCCGCAGCCGCGGTCCCCACACGAGCAGGTTGAGCGCGCCGAGCGCCAGCAGGCCGGCGAGCAACACGATCTTCGCGAGGAGGGCAACGCCGTAGGGGGTCTCGATGAGGTCCTCGAGCAGGACGAGGCGGTCGAACGCGGAGAGTACGCCGGTCGTGACGATGACCGTGACGGCGACGAGCGCGGTGAGCGAGAACCGCCAGATCGTCCCGCCGAGCTCGCGCGCATCACTCGATCGCGCCGCCGGCATCGCGACGTATGAGAACGCGACGACGCCGCCGAGCCAGATGGAGATCGCGATGACGTGCAGGTAGTCGATCGCGACGTCGCCCAGGTCGGCCGCGGCGGCATGTGAGACGAGCGTCGCGGTGAGCCCGGCCGCGAGGCCGAGGAACGCGAACGCCTCGCGCCGGGCCTCCGCCGAGAGCGCCTTCGAAGGCACGGCGACCAGTGCCAGCGCGCTCGCGCCGGCGAGGCCGCGCAGCCCGAGCAGCGCCAGGAGCCGTCCCGGGATGCCGGCGCCGAGCGCCAGGATGAGCATCGCGCTCCCCGCGACGAGGGCGCCGCCGCCGAGGAGCGCCAGACGGCGCTCGCGCTGGAGCTCGGCTGCTTCCTCCGGCACGCGGATGAACAGCGTGAAGAACGCCAGACCCGTCAGCAGCGCCATACCGGCGAAGGAGAGCGCCCGTCCTGCGATCTCGAGCGCGCTCGGTGGGGGAGCGGTCGGGCCGATGTCGCCGATCGCGGGGAGCGGGGCGTTCACAGAGAACGCGAACGCGCCCTTCGTCTGGTGGCCGTCGACGGTGGAGAGCGCGGTCCACGCGACGATGTAGCCACCGTCGGCTATCTCGCCCAGCGAGACGCGCAGTGTGTTCGCCTCGTTGCTGACGACGGTCACGTCGCCGAGGTCGACACGTCTGCCGGCCGCATCCAGCACCGCGATGTCGCTGCCGCGCGCATCCGGCGACTCGCTGACCGTGACGCGCACCTCGGTGGGAGGCCTTTTGAGCTGGGCGTCCGCGGCCGGGTTGGAACGGACGTAGTTGGCGTGTGCCGCTGCCGCCCCGCCCAGCCCGAGCAGGACGGCGGCGGCGGCCGTCGCCGCGATGACCGCGCGCACTAGACGCGTCGTCGCATGAGCGTCAGAGCGAGGGCGGCCAGCGCGACGACGAGCGCGACGATCGTGAAGAGACGCGTCTGATCGGCGGTCGTGCGAAGCTGCTCCAGCTCTCGTGCGAGGTCGCCGCCGCCGGGCACGCGGTCGGGGAACTGGATCGACGTGGCCGCCTGCACGTCGTTGAAGCGGCCCGGTCCCGACTCGAACGTCTCGTTGACGTCGAGCGCTTCGACCTTTCCGGTGAGCTGGTACCTGTACCCGCCGGCGGCCGTCGGTATCACGTCGAGCGCGTACAGGCCCGGCTGGCCGAAGACGGCCCGCACGGTCCCGGTGTACGGGGTGGTCAGTCCGCCGGAGAAGACCCTGATCGTGAGGGTCTTCTCGACCTCGAGCACCGCTTTCGCGGGCGTGACCCGTGGATCGGTGATCCGCACCGTGGCGGCGTTCGGCTGGCCCTGGATGGCGGGCTCGTTCAGCCAGCCCACGACGAAGACGTACGGCCCGACGTTGCGCGTCTCGTGCGCCGAGGCCGCTGTCGAGAATGCGATGAAGCTCGCCGCGATCACGAGCGCCGCGATCGCGACGCAGAGAAGGCGCGTCACTCGACCCTCCATGTCCATTCAGTCCGGCGCGCGCCGGCCCATCGGTGGACGAGGGTCAGACGCGGGGCGGCCCGAGGAGGAGCGGCGAGCTCCACTGTGCGAGCCTCACGGGCGCGAGCGCCAGGTCGCCGAGTGGTCGTCGCGCGGGTCTGGGAAGGCGCGGCCAGGCGAAGACGAGCATGGCCATCGCGATCGCAAGATCCTGGGCGGGGTGCAAGCCCGAGGTCGCGAAGACCGGCCCGAGATCGGCGTCGCCCGCGTGGCGCATGCCGGGCATGTCGGTCATCGGGATCCCCGCCAGGGCGAGCGCTCTGTGCAGCGCCGCCATATCAGGCGACATGTCGTGCGTCTCGGGGAGCGGCTCGACGAGGAAGGCGAAACGGTACGCGCCCAGGACCAGCGTGTGGTTGAGCGGCGTCCCCGGCGCGACACGATGCGGTGGGGCTGAAATACCGAAGCTGAGAAGGAATGCGCTGACCGCGGCGGTGGCGAAGACGGCGACGGTGAGGAAGCGCATCTACGACGAGGATACGTTCGAGCACGCCTTGCAGATACCGACGATGGCGGAATGCGCCAGGTCCGCCCGGAACCCGTGCTCGTCGCGGAGGCGGCGGCCCAGCGGCTCCAGCAGGCCGATCGGCAGCTCCTGCTCGGCGCCGCAGCTCCGGCACACCAGATGGCCGTGACGTTCCGCGTCGGCACGGTGCCAGCGCGTCACCCGGTCGTCGAAATGCGTGTGCGTCACGTAACCGAGCTCCTCGAGCGCTTCGAGGTTCCGGTAGACGGTGGAGGGATCGATCTGCGGGTGCCGGGCGCGGATGCGTCGCGCGATGTCGTCGGCGGTGATGTGGTGCCGCGCGCGCTGCAGCGCCTCGAGCACGAGACGACGCTGCACCGTCATGCGCCTGCCGCTGGCGCGCACGCGCTCGTCGATCTCCATGACGCAAGCGTCGCGCAAACGCGAGCATGTTGCAACAGGCCACTATTGCGGTTGTTTGCGATAAGCCCGGCTGCTCGGTAGGCTGCGTGCGTGGATCTCGGCCTCGTCACGCTGCTGCTGGGGATGGTGGCGCTCGGCTTCCGGCATGGGTTCGACTGGGACCACATCGCCGCGATCACCGACATCACGAGCACGACGACCGCCGGACACGCCGAGGTCGACGTCCCGGCATCGTCGCCGATCACGCCGCATGGACACGACGCCCACGAGCGGCGCGGTCACTCACACGATCATGACGCGAGCGGACCCGGGGCCGTGCATGCGTTCGGCGAGTCGCGCTTCGCGCACGAGCAGCGCCACGCCATCGCTCTCGCATCGCTCTACGCGCTCGGTCACGCGTCCGTCGTCGTCGTGCTCGGCATCGTCGCACTGACCGTCGGCGCGATCCTGCCCGACTGGGTCGACCCGATCCTCGAGAAGGTCGTCGGCGTCACGCTCGTGCTGCTCGGCGTATGGGTGATCTACTCGGTCGTGCAGTACCTGAGGGGCAAGGGCGAGTTCCGCCTGCGCAGCCGGTGGATGCTCGTGTTCGATCTTGCGCGCAACGCGTGGGGCGCGCTGCAGGCGCGCATCCACGGCCACGAGCACCGTCCCTCGGCGCACGCGACGCAGTACGGCCGTCGCACGGCGTTCGGCGTGGGCATGATCCACGGCATCGGCGCGGAGACGGGGTCGCAGGCGCTCCTCCTCGCGGGGATCGCCGGTGTGACGGGCACGACCGGGATCGTGATCCTCCTCGCGTTCGTGGTCGGGCTGCTCATCTCGAACACCGTCGTGGCGGTGGTCAGCGCGAGCGGGTTCATCGGCGCGCAGCGGATGCGGACGCTCTACGTGATCGTCGGCGCGGTCGCGGGCGTGGCGAGCCTCGTGATCGGCCTGCTCTTCATCGCCGGTCTCGGGACGGTGCTGCCGGATCTGCAGCAGCTCATCTTCGGGAGCGAAGGCTAGCGACGCTAGAAGCCTGCGAGGATCTCCTGTGCTTCCGCAGACTTGATGAACTCGAAGAACGCGGTCACCGTCGGCTTCACCCGCGACGCGTCCGGATGGAGCGTGAGGATGATCGGGCGTCGCACGGGGTACACGCCGCTGTTGACGTTCCGGGTCGTCGCGGCGATGCCGTCGAGCGCCAGCAGACGCAGCGTCTGATCCTCCGAGGTCGTCTTCTGGATCGTGATCATCGCGATCGCGCCCCTGAAGTCTCGGACCGCCTGGTACGTCGGACCGGATTCGACGACCTCGATGACGTTCTTGCCGTACGTCGGCTTGCCGCCGAAGAAATACGCCTCGAAGCTTGCGCGCGTCGAGCTGCTGCTCTCGCGGATGAGCGGCCGGATCTCGCCGGGCTGTCCACCGACCTGCGACCAGTCGGTGACCTCTCCCGTGTAGATCCTGCGGACCTGTTCGGCTGTGAGGGCGCCGATGGCGTTGAGCGGATTGACCGCGAGGCCGGTGCCGGTGCCCGCGTACGGGATCGACCGGAGGCGCGTCTTCTCCTCTGGCTTGAGGTCGCGGCTGAGGAACCCGAAGTCCGCGTCGCCGCTCGCGACGAGCGCGACGCTCGTGTCCGCGCCGAGGTCCTCGAGCTTGATGGTCACCCCCGGGTGGCGCTGCTGGAAGCGCGCCGCGATCGCCGTGAGCGACTCGAGACCCGCGCCCGTCCCGACGCCGCGATATGTGCCCGGCGGTACGGGAGAGCTCCCGGCCGTCTGCAGCGGCGCGCCACCGCAGGCGACGAGCGCCAGCATCAGGAGGGCAGTCAGATAGGCGTTGGGTCGCACGAGTACCGTGCATTGTCCGTCATCGCCGCCGAGACCCGAGGGATCGAACCGATATCGTTCGCGCCGAGTGAGCGTCTCCGCGGCGCTGCGCACCGGCCTGGTCGCGGCTCTCGCCGCACTGGCGCTCACCGCCTGCGCCGACTGGAACCGCGGTGAGGGCGGTGCCGTCATCGACGCGCACGTGGTCCGCGTGCTCGAGACCGGCGACCGAAATCCCGAGCCGACCGGCGTCCGGTTGCCATTCCAGCGGGTCGAGCTGCAGCTGGACGGCGGACTGTTCCGCGGAGACGTCGTCGTCGTCGAGTGGGGCGGCCGACGCGCGCTCAACTCAGGTGGCTTCGTGCGCGCAGGCGACCGCGTGCTCGTGACCGAGACGCGCGAGGGACAGGACCGGAGGTACACGATCGAGGAGATCGTGAGGCTGCCCGCCCTGCTGCCATTCGGCCTGTTCCTCTTCGCGGCGCTCATCGCGGTCGCGCGCCGCAAGGGACTCCTGGCGATCGCCGGCCTCGCGTCGAGCGTCGCCGTGTTCCTTCTCGCGATCGTGCCCGCGCTGCAGCGCGGCGGCGACCCGCTCGTCCCGACGCTGCTCGGCGCTGCGGCCGTCGTCACGGTCTCGGTGTTCGTGGTCCACGGCTTCAACTGGAAGAGCCTTGCGGCGCTGCTGGGGACGTACGTCGGTCTGGTCATCGTCGCGCTCATCGGCGTCGTCGGCGTCGCGGCCCTGCGCATCACGGGTCTGGGGTCGGAGGATCAGATCTTCCTCTCGATCGGGACGGAAGGTCGCATCGACATGCAGCGCCTGGTGCTGGCGGGGGTCATCGTCGGCTCGCTCGGCGCGCTCGTGGACATGGCGGTGGGTCAGGCATCCGCCACGATGGAGATCGCCGCCGCGCACCAGCGGATCGAGCCGCGCGCCCTGTTCCGCTCCGCGCTCAACGTCGGCGAGGACCACATCGGCTCGCTCGTGAACACGCTCGCGCTCGCGTACTTCGGAGGGGCGATGCCGCTCATCCTGCTGCTCTCGCTGGGTTTCCAGCCCTTGTCGGTGGCCCTCAACAGCGAGGGGATCGTGGAATCGGTGCTCACCGTCCTCGCCGCGAGCGTCGGGCTCGTCCTCTGCGTCCCCGTGACGACCGCCATCGCCGTGCTCCTGTTCCGCCGGGCCCGGGAGCGTGCCTCAGGAAACTGATACTCTGTCTCAGTAATGTCGGCCACCGCAGGAGCCATCCTCCAGCAGATCGGCGACGCCGGTCGGCGCAGGACGTCGCCACGGCGTCAGGTGATCGCCGCCGCGCTCCGGCGTCGCCAGCCGTTCACCGCCCAGCAGCTCGTGCGCGCTCTCGGGAGGCGTGGCGTCGGTCGCGCC
>DATEDV010000253.1:0-3176 GCA_035281485.1 Candidatus Limnocylindria bacterium
CGGCGCCTCGATGCGGCGCTCGACCGAGCTCTACCTCAAGCAGAAGGGCGGACGCCTCGCGAACCGCCCCGTCACGGTCGTCTGGGAGGACGAGGCGAACGACCCGGTCGTCGGCACGCAGAAGACGCAGAAGTTCATCGACCAGGACCGCGTCGACGTGATGATGGGCATCGTCGCGACGCCGATCGCGTACGCGGTCCGCAACGCGATCGACGCGGCGAAGCTCGTGTTCATCGAGACGAACGCCGGCGGCAACGCGCTCACGCGCACGACGACCGACTGCAAGCCCTCCTGCAAGAGCAAGTACATCTTCCGGACCTCGTTCAGCTCGTACCAGATCAGCTACCCGATCGGCGAGTACTTCTCGTCCAAGAAGGGCGTGAAGGAGGTCTTCACGTTCGTCTCGGACTACGGCTTCGGGAACGAGTCGGCAGCCGACTTCACGGCGGGCCTCACCAAGGGCGGCGGACGCGTCACCGGCTCGCTGAAGGCGCCGCTCGGGAGCGCGGACTTCCTGCCCTACGTCACGACGATCAAGGGCCAGCAGACGAAGGACATCTACTCCTTCTTCTCCGGCACCGACGCGATCAACTACATCAAGGCGTGGACGCAGCTCGGCATGCCGGCCGCCGGCTACAAGATGAACGGCGCGGGGTTCCTCACCGAGCAGGACGTGCTCAAGGAAGTGAAGGAGCAGGCCAACGGCGCCGTGACGTCGCTCTTCTGGGCGGTCACGCTCGACAACCCCGAGAACAAGGCCTTCGTCGACGCATATCAGAAGGAGTACAACCTCCTGCCCGACGTGTTCGCGGTGCAGGCGTGGGACGGGATGCAGGCGCTGGACCTCGCGCTTCAGGCGACGAAGGGCGACACCTCGAACAAGGACGCGTTCATCGCCGCGCTCGAGGGCGTCAAGTTCAAGAGCCCGCGCGGCGACTTCGAGTTCGACAGGGAAACGCACAACCCGATCCAGGACATGTACATCCGTGAGGTGAAGGTGCAGGGCGGCCAGGCGGTCAACACGATCGTCGACAAGGTCGCTCGCGTGACCGATCCAGGTCGATAACCTTTCGGGATGACTCCCGAGACCGCGGTCGTGCAGGCGCTGAACGGCATCTCGTTCGGCGCCTTGCTCTTCATACTCGCCGCCGGTCTGTCGCTGATCTTCGGGATGATGGACGTGGTCAACCTCGCGCACGGCGCGTTCTACATGCTCGGCGCGTACGTGACGCTCAGCGTCGTCCAGGGGACCGGTCAGTTCTGGCCCGCGCTCGTGATCGCGCCGCTGCTCATCGGCGCGCTCGGTCTGGTCATCGAGCCGCTGCTGCTCCGTCGGCTTCGCGGGCGCCATCTGGATCAGGTGCTGCTCACGATCGGGATCTCCCTTGTCATCGCGGACCTCATCGGGCTGACCTGGGGCCGCGAGATCCGCTCGATCCCGGCCCCGGCCGGCCTCGACCGCTCGATCGGCATCATGGGCGGCGACTATCCGGTCTACCGGCTCTTCGTCATCGCGTTCGGAGTCGCGCTCGCGGTCATCCTCACGGTCGTTCACCGCCGCAGCCGCGTCGGTGCGCTCATCCGCGCCGGCGTCGATGACGCTCCGATGCTCGCCGCGCTCGGCGTCGACATCGATCGGCTCTTCGCGATCACGTTCGCCGTCGGCGCCGCCCTTGCTGGACTCGCCGGCGTCGTCGCCGCTCCGGTGTTCGGGCTGTACCCGGGGATGGACGTCGACTACCTCATCTACTCGCTCATCGTGGTCGTGGTCGGCGGGCTGGGGACGCTGTCGGGTGCCCTCGCCGGCGCCGGCCTGGTCGGCCCCGTGGACACGTTCGGAAGGGTGTTGTTCCCGCAGTTCGCGCTGGCGCTGATCTTCGCGGTCATGGCGGTCGTCCTGCTGCTGCGGCCGACGGGTCTGCTCGGTCGCATCCGCATCGCGCGATGACGGTGCTGACTACGCGGGCGCGGGTCCTGCCGCGGCTCGCCGCGTCACCCGCGCCCATGGTCGGCGTCGCTGCATGACTCGTTTCATTGCGCCGAGCGCCGCCGCGGTCGCAGCAGCGGCACTTGTCAGTTTCCCGATCTGGTCGGCTCCCTGGGAGTCGTCGCGCTACGCGACGACGATCCTGCAGAGCATGCTCGTGGTGGCGATCTTCGCGCTCTCGCTCGACCTGCTCGTCGGTTCGGCCGGGATGCCCTCACTGGGCCACGCCGCGTACTTCGGGTCGGGCGCGTACGCCGCTGCCATCGCCGGACAGCGGCTCGCCAGCGACGACCTCCTCGTCGGCCTCGGCGCGGCGGTGACCGTCTCCGCACTGCTGGCGCTGGCGATCGGCGCCGTCGCCGTGCGCGCCGCGGGGATCTTCTTCCTCATGCTCACGCTCGCGTTCGCGCAGATGGTCTTCGCGATCGCGTTCCAGGCGGCCGACATCACCGGTGGATCGAACGGCTTCTCCGGCGTACGAAGGCCCACCCTCCTGGGGCTCGACTTCAATGACGCCACGGCGCTGTTCCACCTCGTCGCGGTCATCTTCCTCCTTGTCGTGCTGGTCATATGGCGCATCCGCAACTCGGCCTATGGCCGCGCGCTCGTGGGCCTGCGCGAGAACGAGCGACGCATGCGCGCGCTCGGCTACGACACCACGCGTCTCCGGCTCTCGGCGTTCGTCCTCGCGGGCGCGATCGCCGGCATCGGGGGCGCGCTCCAGGCGTACTCGATCCGCTTCGTCTCGCCGAACGACGTCGGAGTCGCGCGATCGGTCGAGGGATTCGTCTCGGTCCTCATCGGCGGCGCCAGCACGCTCCTGGGACCGGTCATCGGCGCGGGCGTCGTGGTGTTCATCGAGCGCGTGCTCGACTCGTACATCACGTACGCCGACGCCGTGCTCGGAATCGTCTTCATCGCGTTCGTGCTCGTCGCGCGGCAGGGCATCGTCGGTCTCGCGCGGGTCGCGTACGCGCGGGTGCGCGCGTGATCCGGACCGAGGACCTCCGCCGCGAGTTCGGCGGTATCAAGGCGTTGGCGGGCGTCACGCTCACGGTGGACGAAGGTGAGCGGCGGGCGATCATCGGTCCGAACGGAGCGGGGAAGACGACGCTGTTCAACGTGCTCACCGGCGAGCTCGAGCCGACCGCCGGCCGGATACGGCTCGCCGGCGAGGACGTGACCGGTC
>DATEDV010000254.1:0-4492 GCA_035281485.1 Candidatus Limnocylindria bacterium
TACGCGAGCTCGATCGTGCGTCGCTGCGCCTGCGGCAGTCCCTCGAGCGCCTCCCGCACCGTCTGGTGCTCGACGTTGCGCTCGGCCGCCGCCGCCGTGTCGTCCTCGGCGGGACGCTCCGCCGCGGCCTCGAGCGGGGCCGGGCGGAAGGTCGTCTTGCGACGGAGCACGTCCACCGCCCGGTGGTGGACGATCGACATGAGCCAGCCGCGGACGTTGCCTCGCTCGCGGCGGTAGCTGCCGGCGCCCCGCCAGGCGGAGATATAGGCGTCGTGGACGACGTCCTCGGCGGCCGCGCCCTCGCCGAGGATCCGGTAGGCGAGCGCGTAGGCGAGGCGGCCGTACCGGTCGTAGAGCGCCGCGAGCGCGCCCAGGTCGCGGTCGGCGAGCGCCGCGATCAGGACATCGTCGGGCTGGTCGGAGGTGTTCGCCACTGGCGAAAACTGTACGGACGGCGTCCAGCCGTGGATGTGGTCAGGAAGTGGGGAAAAGAAGCGTCCCGAGCGAACTGCCTACGTGCCCTGCCACTGCATCGATGCTCAGCAGCCTGGCCGTGGAGCCGATCCTCGATATCCTCTCGGACCGCCTTTGATGCTATCTCCGGTTGCGCTCCAGGGGACCGGTGTCGTTGATGGAATCTCTGACCCGTTCCCTTTGACAGTCCCCTCGGGACGAGAGGAAATCTACTTGGCGAGGTGGTGGGCAGACAACCCGCTTATCCACCGATCGCGGTGGAACTCGTCCACAAACGCGACGACCTTTTCAACATGCCATCGACACCGGCGCACGAGACGGGCGCACGACGCCCACGCACGAGGGGGGCGCACGACACCGGCGTGCGACAGGCCGAAAAAATCCCGAGGCTCCGGCGCCGGCGGATCGCTCCCCCAGACGCAAGCTCCTCGGGAATGCCGAGCAATCTGAAGCCTCGCGCCGCGGCGGACCAGTCCCTTCTCCACAATCCCCGACCGATCTTGTCCACGCGCTGTCGCGAATGTCCACGTTCCGTCCACAAGCGACCGCCGCACATACCATCGGAATGGTGGCCGATCCGATCCTCGACCCCCTGAATCCCGAGCAGCGAGCGGCCGTCACCCATGCCGAGGGCCCGCTGTTGATCCTCGCCGGCGCCGGCTCGGGGAAGACGCGCGTGCTGACGCATCGGATCGCGTTCCTCATCCGCGATCTCGGGGTCGCACCTCGAGCGATCCTCGCCGTCACCTTCACCAACAAGGCCGCGCGCGAGATGAAGGAGCGCCTGGAGCGCCTGCTCGGAGAGACGCAGCTGCACGACCTGACCGTCGGCACGTTCCACGCCTTCTGCGCGCGCCTGCTGCGACGCGACGGTCCGCTCGTCGGCATCGACCGGGCGTTCGCGATCTATGACGAGGGCGACCAGCGCGCCCTCATGCGGCAGGCCATGTCCGACCAGGCCGTGAGCGAGCGCCTGTTCTCCCCGGGCGCCATCGGCGCGGCGATCTCCGGCGCCAAGAACGAGCTGAAGGGCCCCGCCGACATGGCCGCCGTGCCGCGCAACCAGCTCGACCGGATCGCGTCGCTCGTCTGGCCCAGGTACGACGCGCTGCTGCGCGAGAACAACGCGGTCGACTTCGACGACCTGCTCCTCCTGGCGTGCCGGCTCTTTGAGACGAGCGACCTCGCGCTCGAGCGGTGGCAGGAGCGCTACCAGCACATCCTCGTCGACGAGTACCAGGACACCAACCGCGCGCAGTACGTGCTGCTCCGCTACCTCGCGGGCTTCCGGCAGAACCTCGCCGTCGTCGGCGACGACGACCAGAGCGTATTCAGCTGGCGCGGCGCCGATGTGCGGAACATCCTCGACTTCGAGCGCGATTACCCGAACGCGAAGGTCGTGAAGCTCGAGCAGAACTACCGCAGCACGCAGCGCATCCTCGACGCGGCGTGGTCCGTCGTGCGCAACAACGCCGAACGCAAGGAGAAGCGGCTGTGGACCGCGCGCGAGGGCGGTCCCGAGGTCGTGGTGGTCGAGGCCTACGACGAGCACCACGAGGCCGAGGCGATCGCGCGCGAGATCGAACGCCTGCAGCGGCAGGGCGAGGTCCGGAACAACCGCGACGTCGCCGTGCTGTATCGGACGAACGCGCAGTCGCGCGCGATCGAGGACGTCTTCCGCTCCTTCGGCCTGGCGTATCAGGTCGTCGGCGGCGTGTCCTTCTATCAGCGCCGCGAGGTCAAGGACACGCTCGCCTACCTGCGGATCATCCGCAATCCTCTCGACAGCGTCGCGCTCGCACGTGTCATCAACACGCCGCCGCGCGGCATCGGCGACAAGACGCGCGCGAGCCTCATGGGATTCGCGCGCGCCAGCGAGATCACGCCGGCGGACGCGCTGCTCCGCGCCGAGGAGATCGCCGGCATACCGAAGCGCCAGCAGACCGCGCTCGCGGCGTTCGGCCGGCTGCTCGCGCGGCTGCGCGAAGCGGCGGCCACGCGCGAGCTCCCCGAGCTCCTCGATCAGGTCGTCGAGCTGAGCGGATACGGCACGTACTTGAAGGACGGGACCGAGGAAGGGGAGGAGCGCCACGCGAACGTGTTGGAGCTGCGCAGCCTCGCCGAGGAGTTCCTCACGCTTCCGCAGGACGAGCAGCTTCCCGCATTCCTCGAGCAGGTCGCGCTCGTGTCGGACCAGGACGAGCTCGCCGAGGCGAAGCCGGTCGCCACGCTCATCACGTTGCACGCCGTGAAGGGCCTCGAGTTCCCGATCGTCTTTCTCACGGGTATGGAGGACGGCGTGTTCCCGCACCTGCGCTCGCTGGATGACGAGAAGCGCATCGAGGAGGAACGCCGACTCGCATACGTCGGCATCACGCGAGCGAAGGACCGCGCGTACCTCACGTTCGCCCGGCGCCGGATGCTGTTCGGCCGCACGAACGAGAATCCGCCGTCGCGCTTCCTCCTCGAGCTGCCGACGGAGGGGATCGAGCACCGCGGGCGCGTCGAGACGGAGGAGCGCGACGTGTGGGCGGATCTCGACTGGGACCGCGACCGCGAGCGCTACGAGGCGCGCAAGGCGGCCCGCCGTGACGCCGCGCTGGCCGGTCTCTCCGGCGCCTGGACCGGTCGCGCGGAGGCGCCGCGCAAACGCATCGCGACCGGCGACACGAAGTTTCGCGCCGGTGACCATGTACGCCATCCCTCACTGGGGACGGGCGTCGTCGTCTCGAGCCAGATCCGCAGCGACGACGAGGAGGTCACCGTCGCGTTCCCCGACAAGGGGGTCAAGAAGCTGATGGCGTCGTTCGCGAAGCTGGCGAAGGCCTAGGACCCGCCCGCGATCCGTTCGGCGATGTGTTCGCTGTCGAATGCGGCGCCGTGGATGATCCCGGACCGCCGGTGCCGCATCCACAGCAGCCCGATCCACCACAGCCCGGGGACCGGCGAGCGTCCGCCCTCGTGGAGCGCCTCGCCATCCGGTCCGAGCGCCGGCACCCGCAGCCACGAGCGGTCCGTGTCGAAGCCGATCGAGAACACGATCGACGTCACGCCGCGGTCGGCCAGGTCGAGCTCGCGCGGCGACTCGTAGCGCGAGCTCGCGGCGGGCTCGTCCACCGGATCCGGATCGGAGGCGGGTGCGTCGATGCCGGCCCGCGCCAGGTACTCGTGGATGTGCGTGCGGATGTTCTGCGACAGCGCGTCTCCCTGCCGCACATGGGCATCGAGATCGTCGGCAAAGCGGAGCCTGGTGCCGTCGGCGGCGTCGAGATGGCCGAGCAGCGTGACGCCCTGACGGGCGAGGTCCTGAAGGCTCAGGCTCTTGCCGCGCGGGCCGATCCCCGAGATGAGCGGCTGCGCGGCGCGGATCAGCGAGCGGTCGGCGAGGTCCTCGGGCCGCTGCGTCATCCAGCCGGACTCGCAGAGCCATACGAGCGTGTCGGCCCCGCGCAGGCGCCGCGGCGCGCGGCCGACCCTGCCCGTCGCGAGGTAGACCGTGCGCCCCGCGGCGACGAGATCCTCGGCGATCTGGGCGCCTGACTGCGCACTGCCGACGACCAGGACCGCGCCGGGCGGGAGATCGGACGGCCGGCGATAGGTCGCGGTCGTGAAAAGCCGCACGCGTGGATCGATCGAGCCGGCGATCCTCGGCGTGCGCGTCGTGTTCGCGACGCCCGAGGCGACGACCACATGGCGCGTCCGGTGCGTCTGACCGTCCGCGGTCGCGACGACGAACCCCGCGCCGTCGGACGCGCTCACGGAAACGACCCTCGCGTGCGTCCGCACCGGCAGGCGATGCCGGCTCGCGTAGCGCTCGAGCTCGGCGATCCACTCATCGCGGTGCAGGAAGGCGTCCGGGTCGGCATGCACCCCGTCCCCGGGCAGCACATTCATTCGGTTGTTCGTGTTGAGGCGGAACGAGTCCCAGCGCTGGCGACGCCAGGTCTCACCGATCTCGCCGCGCTCGAGCACGACGTGATCGAGCCCGCGGTCGGCGAGTCGCTTGCTCATCGCGAGG
>DATEDV010000255.1:0-15397 GCA_035281485.1 Candidatus Limnocylindria bacterium
CCGCGCGCCCGCGGACGCGAGCGTCGCGAGGGTGACTGGGCTCTCGCCGCCGGGGCCGAACGCGATCAGCGGATGCGCCGCCGGGTAGTGCTTCGCGAGCAGCGCGGCGTCGGGCGCGGCATCGATCATGAGCACGACGGCACGGATCGTCGAGAACGAATGGCGGTCGAGGGCGCTCGCGCGGATGACGTCGAATCCGCCGGGAAAGCGCGCGAGGAGCAGCTCGAGCGCGCCGGTCAGATCAGCCGTCGAGCTCGTGTCCGGGGACCAGCCTCAGCACGCCGTGCGCCTTCTTCTGCTGGTTGATCCAGTACGTGTACGCGTTGTCCTCGATCTTCTTCTTCTGCTCGTCGTCGAGCGCTCGGGCCGGATCCTTCTCGAGCACCTTGTACCAGGCGGTGACGGAGCGATCGCTGTGCTGCCGCGTGCGCAGACCGACGTCGAGCGCGAACACCTCGTTCTCGAGGTCGATCTCGGTGAGCATGCCGCGCGCGTGCCAGCCGAGCTCGCCGCCCTTCTCCTTCGTATCGGTGTCCTCGGAGAACTGCTTGGCGATCTCGGCGAAGTCGGTCCCCTTGTCGAACTCCTTCTGGATGTCGGCGACCTTCTTGAGCTGATCGGAGTACGTCTGGAAGTCGCCGCCCGCGGTCGGGAACGGTGTGGCGACCTGGATGTGCGCGAGGCGCACCTGTTCCGTCGGAGACTGGACGGCGCTGGCCTTGGCGCGCCTCGTGTACTCCTCGCGGAGCAGCTCGTAGCGTGCACGCGCCTTGATCTCGTCGACAGTGATGCCGTACGAGAGCGCGCGCTTGATGAACTCGTTGTCCTGCGGCCCGCGGCGCTCCTTCACCTGGAGGATGTGGTAGCCGAACTGGCTCTTGACCGGGTCGGACACCTGGCCGATCGCCATCGCCTTGGCGGCGTCCTCGAACTCCTTCACGAACTGGCCCTTGCTCACCCAGCCGAGCTCACCGCCCGAGCTCGCGTTGCTCGAATCGTCCGAGTACTGGGCCGCGAGCGTGTTCCAGAGCGCCTGGTCGTTCGGGGCCTGCTTCAGCTGATCGGCGACCGCGCGCGCGGTCGCGAGCGCCGTCGCGTTCGCGAGCTCGGTGTCCTCGCCCTCGGGCGTGATGAGGATGTGGCGCGGGTTGTACTCGCCGAAGTCCTCGTTGTACTTGGCCTCGATGACGGCCGGGTCGTACGCCACGCCATCGGCGCGCGCCGCGGCGTCGAGGATCGCCTCCTCGACCAGCGCCGTCAGCGCGATGCCCTCGTACTGGGACTTCTGCGCGAGGACCTGCGGGTCGTTCTCGTATCCCGGCGGGACCTGGAAGTCGATGTAGAAGCGCGTGTACTGATACGCGAGCTCGCGCTTGTACTCGCGCAGCGGTACCGAGCGGCCGTCGAACATCATCGCGGGCTTGAGGTTGGCGTCGTAGTAGCGGGACGAGGCCGCCCACGCGACGAGGCCCATCGTGAAGAAGAGGATCGCCGAGAAGATCGTGACGATGATCGTCTGCTGGCGACGCTCGCGCTGCCACCGCGCCATGCGCTGACGCTGCGTGAGCCGCGGAAGGGCGATACGACGTGCCACGGGAGACCTGAATTGTACCGGGCCTAACCCAGGCGCCGGTACACCGCGAGCGTGTCCGCCGCGGCGCGATCCCAGGAGAAACGCGCGGCCTGCTGCCGCGCGCGCGCGCGGAGCTCGCGCTGACGAGCCGAGTCGCCGAGGTACATCGCAAGGGCGTCGCCCAGGGCGTCGTCGTCGCTCAGGTCGACCAGCACGCCGGCGTCGCCCACGACCTCGGACACGGCCCCCGCGCGGTAGCCGACGACCGGCGTGCCCGCCGCGAGCGACTCCAGGGGTGTCAGACCGAAGCCCTCGAGCAGAGCCGCGTGAAGCAGGCACTCGGCACCGGCATAGAGCGCGGCCAGCGTCGGATCGTCGACGTGTCCGGTCACCACGACGCGCTCACGCGGAGCGCGCGTGCGCTCGAGGGCGCGGGTGAGGAAGCCGGACAGCTTCCCGAGATCGCCCACGATGACGAGCCGAAGGTCGCCATCGCGCTCGGTCGCCCGCGCGAACGCGCGAAGGAGCCCGTCCATGTTCTTGCGCGGATCGAACTGGCCGACATACAGGACGTACCTGCCCGGCACGCCAAATGTTGCCGCCACCCGCCTGCCCTCCGTCGCGGGCGGCGGCGAGAAGTCCAGGTCGACGGCCTCGGGTATCACCGTGACGCGCTCTGGCGGCACGCGCAGCCGGTCGATGACGTCGCGCCGGGTCGACTCGGACACGGCGATGATCGCGTCGGCCCGCCGCGCGAGGGCGTACTGCCAGGCGTGACCGACGCGCGCGTAGGGCAGCCGCAGATAGTGCTCGGGCCAGCGCAGCGGCGCGAGGTCGTGGATCGTGATGACGGCGCGGTGACCGCGCAGCGCCGGCAGCCCGAGCTGTGTCGAGTGATAGACGTGCGGCCGCGTCGCGGCGAGCTCGGCCGTGAGCATGACCGGATCGAGGGCGAGCATCGAGAGCTCCGGCCGGCGCAGCCGGAACGTGCGCAGCACGCGGTGCGGCGGCAGCGGCGACGCATCCGCCGCGCGGAAATTGCGAAGACTGAGGAGGGTCCATTCGATGTCGTCGGGAGCGCCGCGGGCGAACGCCGCGAGCAGGTTGCGTGTGTACCGACCGATACCGCGTACACGGGCCACCGTTTGCAGATGGCGCGCATCGAAGGTGACGCGCACGCGACCTAGACTAGCCGCCACGTTCATCTCGGTCGTCGTCCCCACGTACAACGAGGTCGGTTCGCTGCGCCATCTCGTTCCGCGACTGGCCGCGGCGCTCGCCGGCCGCGAGTGGGAGCTGATCGTCGTCGACGACGGATCGCCGGACGGCACCGCGGACCTCGCCGAGTCCTACGCCCCTGCACATCCCGTCCGCGTCGTGCGCCGGCCCGGCAAGGCCGGTCTGGCGTCGGCGGTGCTCGCCGGTTTCGCCCAGGCGCGCGGGGACGTCCTCCTCGTGATGGACGCCGACCTCTCGCATCCGCCCGAGGCCGTGCCGCGTCTGGCGTCCGCGATCGACGCGGGAGCGGATCTCGCGGTGGGAAGCCGCTACGTGAAAGGCGGCGGCACCGAGGACTGGCCGCTGCGGCGACGCATCGTCTCCCGCGTCGCCTGCCTGCTGGGCAACGTGCTCGTGCCCATCCGCGACTCCACATCCGGATTCTTCGCGATACGAAAGTCGGCGATCGACGGCGTGAAGCTCAATCCGATCGGCTTCAAGATCGGCTTCGAGGTGATGGCGCGCGGCCGGTACGGCAAAGCGGTCGAGATCCCGTATGTCTTTCGCGACCGCGAGCTCGGGCGATCCAAGTTCGGACGCCGCGAGATCGTGCAGTACATGGTGCAGCTCGCCCAGGTGGGGCGCGACCGGCTGTTTGGCACGAAGTCCGACACTTCTCCAACGAAGCGGTAACGACCCCGGTCCCGGCAGGGGACGTGCGCGCGACGGGCGGATATGGAGGTCAGGGGACCCGCAGCTTCCCTGCGCGCCTAGATGGCGGTCCTGCAGCACCCCGGACACGAAGGAACGCTCATCGATGTGCTCGACCGCGTCCTCGACAAGGGCATCGTGATCGACGGCTGGGCGCGCATGTCGCTCGTGGGGATCGACCTCATGACCATCGACGCGCACATCGTGGTCGCCTCGATCGAGACGTATCTGCGGTACGCGGACATCCTCGGACTCAACGGCCCGAAGCACTAGCAGCTCGGATCGCAGCGACCGCGGGGCCGAGGCTGTCTCGGCGGCGGGCTTCGCTACGATGTGCCGCGGCGGCGGCTCGAGACCGAATGTCCCGTCGCGCCGTTCGTTATCCGCACAGGAGGGATAGGCGCGCTGAACGGTGGCGCCCCGCGCGGGCCGTCCAATTCCCCCCGAGAGGGCGACCGGACGTGCTGAGATGATCCATCCGACTCGCTGGCGCATCACGCGCGCCGGCATCACGAAGGAAAGGAGGTCCCAGAATGCTTCAGCAGTTCATCCGTGATGAGGAAGGCCAGGGCCTGGTGGAATATGCACTCATCATTGCCGTCATCGCGATCGCCGTGATCGTGGCCATGATCTTCCTTCGCGACCAGATCTCGAACATCTTCAGCAACATCGGCAACAACCTGACGTAGTCCGCGGCCGCGGCGGGCGCTCGCGAGAGCGTCCGTCGCGGCGGATCGCCTCAGGCCCTCTTCCGCATGAACTCCAAGACGCTGGTGGCGACGCGATCGATCTGCGCGTCGGTGAGCTCGGCGTACATCGGCAGCGACAGGACCTCTCCCGCAACTTTCTCGGTCACCGGCAGATCGCCCTTGCGATAGCCGAGGAACTGCGCGGCCTCCTGCATGTGGATCGGCACCGGGTAGTGGATCTGCGTGCCCACGCCGTGCTCCGTCAGATACGCACGCAGCGCGTCACGGCGTCCGCCGGGCACGCGGACCGCGTAGCAGTAGAAGACGTGCCGTCCGCCGCCGGGCATCTCGGGCGTGATGATGTCGCTGCCGGCGAGAAGGTCGTTGTACTTCTTCGCGATCGCCTGCCGGCGTGCGTTCCAGTCGTCGAGCCGCCGCAGCTTGATGCGCAGGATCGCGGCCTGGATCTCGTCGAGGCGCGCGTTGTAGCCCACGATCGGGTGGTAGTAGCGCGTGGACTGCCCATGCTCGCGCAGCGCGCGCAGGTCCTCCGCGAGCTTCTCGTCGTTCGTCGTGATGCTCCCGGCCTCGCCGTACGCGCCGAGGTTCTTGCTGCAGTAGAAGGAGAAGCAGTTGACACGACCGCCGGTGCCGGCGCGCTTGCCATCGTCGAGCAGGGCGCCATGCGCCTGCGCGGCGTCCTCGATGATCGTGATGCCACGGTCCTGCGCGAGCTGGCGGAGCGGCTTCAGGTCGACGGTGCGCCCGTAGAGGTGCACCGGGATGATCGCCTTGGTCCGCGGCGTGATCCGCGAGGCGACCGATGCGATGTCGATGAGCATGGACCGCTCGTCGACGTCGACGAGGATCGGCCGCGCGTTGGCGTACAGGATCGCCTCGACGGTCGCGAAGAACGTGAACGAGACGGTGATGACCTCGTCCCCCGAGGACACGCCGCTGGCGCGGATCGCGAGCTGCAGCGCGTCGGTACCCGAGCCCACGCCGATCGCGTGCGCCGTGCCGCAGTACTCGGCCCACTCCTTGTCGAACGCGCGGACGTTGGGCCCGATCGTGAGCTGCATGCTGTCGAGCACCTCGTCGATCGCCTGACGCACCTCATCGCGGATCGTCGCGTACTGCGCCCGCAGGTCGACAAGGGGGATGTCCTGTGTGATGACGGCCATTGTGAAGGCTCCTCTTTCAGCGTCGCGTGCTGAGTGTCTCACCTTCGAGCCACGCATACGCATGCGGGTATATGCCGGCGAAACACGAAAGGTCGGCGATGTCGCCCTTCACCTGCACCGCCGGATTGCCCGCCCACACGCTGCGTGGCGCGATGCGTCGCTCGCGCACGACGCTGCCCGCTCCGATGAGCGCGTCCTCGCCGATCTCGACGCCGGGGAGGATCGTGCTGTTCGCGCCGACGCGCGCGCGGCGGCGGACGGTCGCGCCCTTCACGCACCGCTGGTACGCCGGGCACTGCGGGTGCGGATCATCGGTGAACACGACGTGCGGCCCGAGGAACACGTCGTCCTCGACCGTGACGAGCTCGAGGAAGCAGCCGGTGTGGATGCGCACGTGCGAGCCGACGCGATTGCCGAACTCCAGCGACGCGTGCGTTCCCACGGAGACGTCGTCGCCGAGGACGTTGTCCTCGCGGATCGACGCCCCCTGCCCGGTCTGCAGGCGCGCGCCGATGGTCGTCCCGGCGTAGATGGTCGTGAACGGACGGATCACGGAGTCCGGCCCGATCACCAGAGGAAGCTCGCCCTCCCGTCTACCGCGCGGCGCGCGCCCGAGGATGACGTACTCGCCGACCACGGTGCCCGCGCCGAGCTCGACGTTCGGCGCGACGACGGCCGTGGGGTGCACGGCGACGGAGAGCGTGATCACGCTGCCGCGGAGGTCGACGTTCTGGCCGTCCCGACCCGGTATGCGACCCGCGCGCCGCCCGCCAGCAGCGAGCGCATCCCAGCGTCCAGCACGCGGACGACGCGGAGCCCGGCCTCGCCGTCGCTGCGCGGTCGCGCGCCGGTCTCGATGCACTCGATGAAGTGGCGCATCTCGAACTGGAGCGCCTCGGTGGAGACGATGTGCGGGCTCCGGACGTCTCCCGAGCGGTAGCTGCGGCGCAGCTCCTCGCTGGAGATCTCGGCGACGCCGTGGTCGTAGATCTTCACCTTCTCCACCGACTGCACGTCGTCGTACACCGCCATCCGGCGGGACCCGATGACCACCATCGACCGCAGCTTGCTGGGCGCGAGCCAGGACAGGTGCGCGTGCGACACCGCGCCGGACGGGAAACCCATGGTGAGGAACACGACGTCCTCGATGCGCGACTGCGTGTAGCAGGCGCCGACGGACTGGACCCACTCGGGCTCCTCGTCGAGCCAGTAGAGCGTGATCGACACGTCATGCGGGCCGAGGTCCCAGAGCACGTTGATGTCGAACTGGTGGAGCCCGAGATTCACGCGCTGGCTGTCCACGTAGTAGATCTTCCCGAGGTCGCCGCGCACGATGCGCTCGCGCACGTTGGCGACCGCCGGGTTGTACACGAAGGTGTGCCCGATCATGAGCGTCTTCCCCGCCGACTTTCCGGCGCGGATCATCGCCTCGGCGTCCTCGATCGTGCCGGCCATCGGCTTCTCGACGAAGACGTGCTTGCCCGCGGCGAAGGCCTGTTCGGCGAGCGCGCGGTGCGTGTTGACCGGCGTCGCGATGCAGACCGCGTCGATGGACGGATCGTCGAAGAGCTCGCGATGATCGGTCGTGGTCCAGAGCGCAGGGAATCGCTTGTGGATCGTGTCGAGGCGCTGCTCCGAGAGATCGGCGACCGCGACCGGCTCGGCCCCCGGACACTCGCTCAGGTTGCGGACGAGATTCGGTCCCCAGTACCCGGCGCCGATGACCGCAACGCGCACCGGGCTCATGCCGCGTCCGCCTGCCGCGAGGTGAGGAGCGCCACGCCGCACGCGGCGATCGCGCCGACGTACACGTAGTAGGGCTGCGTGGTCCAGCGGGCGAGGAGCAGCGCGACCATGACGAGGCCCGCTCCGGCCAGCGCGGCGGCCCCGAGCGTCGGGACGTCCCAGCGCAGGACGAGCGCGGCCAGGCCGAGCGTGGTCGCGAGCATGAGGACGAGGAACATTGGCGCGAGCATCGTCACGTCGGCGTATTGCGAAAGTGTGTTGAGGATGTTTGAGCCCCAGATCTCGTCGTGGAACGTGAGCGCGGCGATCTGCTTGTCGACGAAGGCCCCGGGATCCCGCACGAAGAAGGGCAGTACGAAGGCCGCCACGACGCCCGCCACGAGCCCGAGGTACGCCCGCCAGCCCTGCCCCGTTACGGCGACGTAACGGACCACCGGCGGCAGCACGAGCAGAGCGAACTGCTTAAATGCGACGGCCCAACCGAAGCACACGCCCGAGAGCGCCCACGCCACCCGCGACCAGCGGCCGTTCGGCCCGGCGAAGGTCAGCGCGACGAAGCCGAGCACGACCAGGAGCGAGCCCGAGACGTCGTTCTGGCCGTCGATGGCGCGATAGCCGGCTATGCCCCAGGTCGCGTACAGCATCGCGGGCAGCGCGACGGCCGCCATACCGACGCGCAGCCCGGCGATGGCGATCGCGGCGACGATGGCGATGCCGGCCCAGGTATCGACGCGGCTGATATCGCCGAACGCCACGTACGGCAGTGCGTACCAGGCGAGCTCGCCGGGCGGGTACACGAAGGGCGAGCCCACCGGGACGGTGCTCTGCAGGACATGGGTGTACGGGTTGCCGCCGGCGAAGACCACGTCGAGCGACTCGGCCGTCGCTCGGAGCACGTCGCTCCCCTCACGGAGCGGCTCGCGGTGCAGCCGCTCCGAGGCCGCGATGAGGACCGCCCAGCAGGCCGTGGCGCCGGCCGCGAATGGACCGTCGCGCAGCGCGGCCCACGCCAGTCCGAGCCCGGTCAGCAGGAGGACGACGCGGTCGAGCTGCGGCGCCTCCACGTCGATCCCCTCGACGCACCAGTAGAGCCCGAGGACGAGGGCGGCGAGGACCGTGGTCCGGCTATTGACCCGTGGCGGCACGGAGCTTGGCGAGGTCCTCCTGCAGCAGCGCGATCTGGCGGCCGTACTCGGCGAAGTCGCCGTTCCGCAGCGCGGTCTGCGCCGCCTGGAAGTGCTCGTTCGCGGAACGCACCAGCTCCGCGAGCGCGCCTGTCGGCGGCGGCGTGGTCCCCGGCGGCGGCGTGGTCCCCGGTGGCGGCTGCGTCGGCGGCGGGGTGGTGCCCGGACCGAAGAGAGCGTCGAGCGCGAGCTCGAAGGTCGCCGCCATGACGATGCGCGCCTGCGTCGCGAGCACGACGCGCTGAAGCTCGGGGATCCGGCCCTGCGTCGCCTGCACGAAGATCGGCTTCACGTACAGGAATGAGTCACCCACCGGCAGCACCAGCAGGTTTCCGCGGAAGCACGTCGCGTTGGTGCCGCCGCAGATGAGCGTGAGCTGCTGCTGGATCGTCGCGTCCTGATTGATGCGTCCCTCGACCTGCAGCGGACCGAAGATCTGACGATCCTGCGGGAAGCGGAGGACGCGCAGCTTGCCGTACTCGGGCGGATCGGCGCGGCCGGCGATCCACGCGACCATGTTGTCGCGCTGCGTGCCACCCGGCGTCATGGGCACGAAGAGGATGAACTCCCTGCGGTCCGAGCCCGGCAGCCGCGTGATGACGTAGTAGGGCTCGACGGGCGCCTTCACCTCGCCCTGCAGCTCGTCGGCGATGCGCCAGGCATCGCCGCGGTTGTAGAAGTTGTCCGGATCGGTCATGTGGTAGATCGCGAAGATCTGCGCCTGGATCGAGAAGAGCCCCTCCGGGTAGCGGATGTGATCGCGCAGGCTCTGCGGCATCTGGGAGATGGACTTGCTGAAGAGGCTCGGGTAGATCGCGCGCAGGTTCCGGATGACCGGATCGGTCTCGTCGACGACGTAGTACGACACCGAACCGTCGTAGGCGTTGGTGACGACCTTCACGCTGTTGCGGATGTAGTTGAGCTCGCCGTCGGCGACGTCGGTGCCGCCGCGCACGAGCGCGTCGAAGCGCTCGCTGTATGGATAGCGGTTGCCGACCGTGTACGCGTCGTTGATCCACCACAGCTGCCCATCGGCGATCACGATGTAGGGGTCGGGATCGTATTCGAGGAACGGCGCGATGAGCCGCTCGCGCTCGGCGATGTTGCGGTGGAACAGCACCCGGCTGTCCCCGCGGATCTGGTTGCTGAGGAGCAGGTTCGCCTCGCCGAAGCGGAGCGCGAACAGGATGCGGTCCCACAGCCCGCCGATGCCGACGGCCCCGCCACCGGTGTACCGCGTCGTCGCATTACCGTCCTCGCGGGCGTAGTCGAACTCAGGCTGCTCCGTGTCGACGATCACGTAGTCGTTGGTGAGCTCGCCGTAGTAGATCCGCGGCTGGTCGATCTTCGGCTCGCCCTGCGGCGGGATGTCCTTCACCATCAGCTCCGGCTGCCCCTCCGGACCGACCCCGCCGACGGCCGTGGCCGTGGCGCCGATGCCGTGCGTGAAGACAAGGTGTGTGTTCACCCAGGTGCGCTGCGGAAGGAGCGACGTCGAGAGCTCCCGCGCCGAGAGCATCACCGGCACCTCGCGCTCGCCGATGCGGTAGCGGTCGACGTCGACGTCGACGAAGTCGTAGTACTGGCGGAGCGCCTGGATCTGGTCGAAGGTCGAGAGCAGGGGCCGGTAGTCCCAGAGGCGCACCGCATCGGTGTCCGAGAGCTCGCGACGCGCCTCGGCCTGGTTGGGGTTGTCGGCGACGTTGAAGAGCGACTCCTCGACCGCGTTCAGCCCGTACGCCGCGCGCGTCGCCGCGATGTTGCGCTCGATGTACGGGCGCTCCTTGTTGAGCTGGTCTGGCGCGACGATGAAGTTCTGCACGATGGCGGGATACACGCCGTTGATGAGCACCGTCGCCGCGAACCACAGCACGATCGCGCCGCCGAGCACCCAGATGGTCCGCGCGAACGCGTTGGCGAAGCACGCGAGGGCGGCGATGCCCACGAGGACCGCGAGGATCGTGAGCGCGGGAAGACGCGCGTTCACGCTCGCGTAGCCGGCGCCGGTCAGCACCGACTCGACGCGGAAGAGCAGCTCGTACTGATCGAGGAGGTAGCCGAACGCGACGAGAAGCAGGAAGATGCCGCCGAGGACCGAGAGGTGCGCGCGCGCCGGCCGCGCGAGCGCGAGTGCGGTGCGGCCGGCGACGCCGAGGTCGCCGCGCGTGATCGAGCTCGTCGCGACGCCGATCACGCCGCGGACCGCGTAGAGGAAGACGACGCCCGCGGCGATGACCAGGACCGCGGCGATGCCCCAGCCGCGCACGAAGTCGAGCACCGGCAGCGTGAAGAAGTAGAAGCCGATATCGCGCCCGAAGAGCGGATCGGTCACGCCGAACGGCACGGCATGCACCCAGCGCAGCAGCGGATCCCATTGATCCGCTCCGGCGAGCCCGAAGAAGAACGCGGGGATCGTGAGTACCCACAGGAGGCGCAGCGTCTGCGCGAGCGCCGAGGCACGCGGGCGCTCGGCGTCCACGACGACGCGCGGCACCTGCGGCCGGAGGGCGAGATACAGGTTGGGGATCGCGACGATGAAGAAGATCAGGAAGAACGCGACGAACGCCCAGAAGGCCGCCGTGTAGCGGCGGAGGTACACGTCCTCGAGACCGAGGCTGCGGAACCACAGCAGATCGGTGAGGAACTCGTTGAGCGGTAGGAGGAGCAGCGGCACGAGCAGCAGCAGGAATGCCAGGACCGTGAGGACGAGATTGCGGCGAGACGGTGGTCGGGTCGGCCCGCGCCGGGTCCGCAGCTGCGACAGGTCGAAATTCGACCAGTCGATGTTCCCCCAGTCGCGCTCCCCGTTCCCCCTTCGTTCCCTCACGGCCTCAGCATATGGCGGTATGGCGCGAACGCTGTTCCTGCTCGTCGTGCTCGCTCTGATCGCCTGCGGGCCGGTTCAGCCTGCGGCCACGCCGCCCGCGACGCTCGGGTGTCCCGAGCCCACGCGCACGGTGTTCGGGGTCTCGCCCTTCGACGAGGAGAACAAGACGGCCTGGAAGAAGGATCTCGAGACGGGCATCGCGTGCGACAAGGCGACCGCCGCGTACGAGCAGCGCCTCGAGAAGAAGAAGGAAGAGCAGCTCTTCGCGAACGCGAGCACGTTCGCGATCGTCGGACGCGTGACGGACGCATCCAGCGGCGCGCCACTGGATCAGGTGTGCGTCATCGCCGGGAAGCCCGGAGCCATCTGCTGGGGCCGCACCGACAAGGACGGCTGGTATCTCGTCGACATCGGCGCTGTCGGCGGGCAGCCCGGCTTCTTCGAGATCTACTTCACGAAGGCCGGCTATCCGGATCAGCACCTCACGTCGCGAATGCTGAGCGGCCGCGCGCGGCTCGATCACCGCATGACGAAGTAGAGGATCACCTCGGCGCGACGTACTCGACCTCGCAATACCCAACCGCCGCACGTGCGAGCCCGCGATCGGATGTCACGAGCGTTGCCGCACTCAAGCGGGCCACGATGGCGTAGAAGGCGTCGTACCCACCGAAGCGATCGCGGAGCGCGAACGCTTCAGCGAGCAGGGGCGTGAGTGCTATGCGCTCCGCACGCATCCCGCGGACGTGAAAGAGCGCGACCCGCGCCTGCTCGCCGTCGATCCGACCGCTCCGCAACTCTTTACCCAAGGTCGAGAGCACTTCGGCGTCGAAGTGCGCCGGAACGCGCACGCGCTCTCCAAGCAGTTGAGCCGCGACTGTGGCGGCAGCCGGCCCGACAAGCAACATCTCGATGGCCGCGGACGCGTCGAGGACGATCAGCCGACGATCACGCTCGCTCGATCGCGTCGCGGATCGCACGGACCGACGCCGCTCCCTCGCCGGGACGCAGGCTGGTCCTCGGTGGGTTCTTGGCGATCTCGTCGAGCCACTCGCCCAGCGTGCCGAGCCGGTCGACGTTGTCATCGAGGATCTCTATCACGTACTTGCTCATCGACACGCCCTTGCGTGCCGCGTTCTTGCGAATGCGACGCTGCAGCGTGATCGGCACGCCACGGATCTGGAGATCGACTTTCTCACGGGCGGACATAGCGAGATTATGCATGCAGTCATGCATGCATCGCAAACACTTCTCTCCAGCCGCCGGTCCGTCCTCGAGCGGCGCGCCCCGCGTGGGCCGCATCGACTACGCTCCTCAGGAGTCGCCGCCCGAGCTCCGCTCGGCTGTGAGGCGAGCGCAACGACGACGAGCGAGGGGAGCAAGATATGAGCAAGGTTCGTGTCCTGGTCGGCACCCGCAAGGGCGCGTTCACCCTGGAGTCCGACGGGAAGCGCGAGAAGTGGAAGGTCAACGGGCCGCACTTCGCGGGCTGGGAGATCTACCACGTGAACGGGTCGCCCGCGGATCCCGATCGGCTCTACGCGTCACAGACGAGCGGCTGGTTCGGACAGATCATCCAGCGATCCGACGACGGCGGGAAGACGTGGCATCAGCCGGGCACGCCGAAGGGCGAGTCGACGAAGACGGCGGACGGCATGCCCAAGACCGAGAGCAACAAGTTCGCGTACGACGCCTCTCCCGAGACGGGCAAGCCGCTGACCACGCATCAGTGGTACGACGGCTCGCAGAAGCCGTGGGAGTTCAAGCGCGTCTGGCACCTCGAGCCGTCGCTCACGGATCCGGACACCGTCTACGCCGGGATCGAGGACGCGGCGCTCTTCAAGACGACCGACGGCGGACAGAACTGGAAGGAGCTGCCGGGACTGCGCGGCCACGGCACCGGACCGCAGTGGCAGCCCGGCGCCGGCGGGCTGTGCCTGCACACGATCATCGAGGATCCGAGCGTCAAGGGCCGGATGTTCGTGGCGATCTCGTCGGCCGGCGCGTTCCGCACCGACGACGGGGGCACGAGCTGGAAGCCGATCAACCGCGGGCTCAAATCGCAGTACATCCCCGATCCCGACGCGGAGATCGGCCACTGCGTTCATCGCATCGCCCAGCATCCCGCGCGGCCGAACGTCCTGTACATGCAGAAGCACTGGGACGTCATGCGCAGCGACAACGCCGGCGACTCGTGGACCGAGATCAGCGGGAACCTCCCGACCGACTTCGGATTCGTCGTCGACGTGCACGCGCACGAGCCCGAGACGGTCTACGTGATCCCGATCACGAGCGACTCGGAGCACTTCGTGAAGGACGGGAAGCTTCGCGTGTACCGCAGCCGCAGCGGCGGCAACGAGTGGGAAGCGCTGACGAAGGGCCTGCCGCAGAGCGACTGCTACGTGAACGTCCTCCGCGACGCGATGGCCGTCGACTCGCTCGACAAGTGCGGCATCTACTTCGGCACGAGCGGTGGGCAGGTGTATGTCTCGGCCGATGCCGGCGACAGCTGGTCGCCGATCGTGCGCGATCTGCCGCCGGTGCTCTCGGTCGAGGTGCAGACGCTGGAATGATCCGCGTCGTGCTGCCGCACCACCTGCGAACGCTCGCCGGCGTGGACAGGGAGGTGACGCTCGAGCTCGCGGGCGATGTCACGCAGCGGTCCGTGCTCGACGCGCTCGAGGCGCGCTATCCGATGCTGCGCGGCACCATCCGCGACCACGACACGAAGGATCGCCGCGCGTTCATCAGATTCTTCGCCTGCGAGCAGGACCTCTCGCACGAGTCGCCCGACGCTCCGCTGCCCGCCGAGGTCGCGTCCGGCAAGGAGCCGTATCTCGTCGTGGGAGCGATCGCCGGCGGGTAGGCGCGCCGGAGGCGCTAGGCGTTCCGCGCGCGCACCTCGGCGAACATGTCGAGGTATTTGTCGACCACGCGCGGCCAGGTGTACGTGCGCTCCATGAATGACCGGCCGGCCTCGCCGAGGCGCGCGGCCAGCTGCGGACGCGCGATGAGGATCTCGCAGATCTCGGCGAATTCCGCCGCGCTGCGGTACGCCAGGCCCGCGCCGGCGCGGTAGGTCATCCCCCACACCACCGGCGAGCGCGCGTCGCAGATCACCGGACGTCCGCAGGCCCAGGCCTCGAGCGCGATGATCGAGAGCGACTCGAGCAGACTGGGCTGCACCAGCGCGACGCAGCCCGCCAGCGCGTCGAATTTGTCCTCGTCGGAGGTGCGCCCGAGGAGCCGGATGTCCTTCCGGTCGGGGACCGGCATCTCGCGGTGGCCCATGAGGACGAGGGTGGCGCGGGTGCCGCGCGCGTCCTGCCAGCGAGAGAACGCGTCGAACAGCTGGCCGGCCCTCTTGCTTTCGCCGATGCGGCCGACGTACAGCAGGTACGGACCCTCGATCGCGTAGCGCTGCCGGAACCGCTCGGCGGACCGCTCCACCGGCACGTCCACACCGACGCCCACGACCTCGCTCGGCACGCGCTGGTTGTCGAACAGACGCTGCACCATGGCCCGCTCCTCCGCGGTGTTGTACGCGATGGCACGCGGCGCGTTGAAGACGGGCTTGTAGATCGACAGGCGGATCGCGGGCTCGTCGTGGGCGGTCGGCACGAGCACGGCGCGCTCCGGCGCGAGCGGAAGGCCGAGGGCGGTCGGGTAGTAGATGTAAGTGAAGAAGAGCACGTGATCGACCTCGCGTCCGCGGCGGTGGACGTGCTCGAGGAGGTCCGGCGCGACCGGACCCTGCGCCTCCACGAAGGCGCGCTCGTCGCCGAGGGTGTGCGTCGCGGAGAAGGCGCGACGCTCGTGCAGACGGAAGTCGCGCGCGCGGCCGCGCTCGACGGCGAAGCGGTGCACCGGGACGCCGTCGACCTCGGTCTGGCCCGCGGAGAACTCGTTCGCCCACGTCCAGTAGTCGCGCGCGGTCGTCGTCGCGACGTGGATGTCGAAGTACGGTCGCAGCCGCTGCACGACGGAGCGGGCATGCGGCTCGGCCCCACCGCCGCCGATGTCGCCGTAGCGCTGCACCACGACCATCAGGCTCGGGCTGGTCATGCGACCGTCAGGGCGACGAGCTGCTCGAGCCGCGCGTCGAACGCCTCCCAGGAGGACTCGCGCTCGACCCACTCGCGGCCGGCGTCGCCGAGAGACCTGCGCTGGTCGATCGCGCGGTCGAGGACGTCGCCGAACGTGGTAGGCGTGTACGTAAGACCGCCCCCGGAGCGCGCGACCTGCCCCGCGGTGACCGGGTTGTCGGC
>DATEDV010000256.1:0-4808 GCA_035281485.1 Candidatus Limnocylindria bacterium
ACAAGTCGATCCCCTCGGCCCCCATCGGCTTCTCCGTGCTCGTGGCTCTCGCGCAGGACTACGCGGGGGCCGAGCGAGCGCGCGTCACGTTCAGCTGGTCGCCGGTCACGACGAACACCGACACGAGCGAGATCAAGGACCTCGCGCGCTACGTCGTGCGCTACAGGCCGGTGGGGTCGCTCTCGTGGTTCACGACCGGCGTGGCCGCGACCGAGACCGTTGTGTCGGTCGAGGTTCCTGTCGGGGCGACGCAATGGGAGGCGCAGGTCGCCGCCGTCGACGAGGGCGGCAACGCGAGCGAGTGGGCGCCGCCAGCGGCGCAGACGTTCACACCGATCCCCGACACGACGCCACCTGGAACGCCGCAGGCGCCGACGGCGGTCGCGGGCGTGCGTCAGGTGCACGTGCACTGGAACCGCCTCGATTCGGCTGGTCAGCCGATGCCTGCCGACGTCGAACGCTACGAGGTTCATGCGTCGGGGGTCGACGGGTTCGCGCCGTCGGCGCAAACGCTCGTCGGCACGACGCGCGGCACGCTGCTCAGCTTCGACGCGCCGGCGGGCACGTGGTACGTGAAGCTCGTCGCCGTCGACCTCGCGGGCAACGCGAGCGCGGCGAGCGCGCAGTCGGCGCCGGCGACCAACTCGGGCGTCGTGCAGCAAGTGGACATCGCCGCGCTCGCCATCGGCACGGCACAGATCCAGGACCTCGCCGTCACGAGTGCGAAGATCGCGAGCCTCGTGGCCGACAAGATCACGACGGGCTCGCTCACGGCGACGGTCACGGTGTCGGGACTCATACGCACCGCATCGAGCGGACCGCGCGTCGAGCTCAACCCGTCGGGCGTCGACATCTTCGCCGTGCAGGGATCGGAGAGCGTCGCGCAGCGCATCGACTGGTGGCGGTCGGGCACGGCGGACGCCGGCCCGTTCGCGAAGGTCTACGGCTACTGGCCTTCGACCGAGGTGTCGGGATCGCCCGCGAACAGCCCGATCCTCGACTTCGTCGTCCAGGACTACGCCGGGTCGGGCGACGGGCTCATGCGGCACATGATCAAGGCGTCCGACGGTTCGCTCTACGGACTGATCGAGTTCCAACGCGATAACGCCGCCGGCTACCGCTCCTGGGAGGTCACCTTCCAGGGGACGGGCGGCGACCTCAAGGTCTTCAACAACGCCACGGCCGGCAACAACTACTCCGAGGCGCACCTGCCGGGGACGGTGCGGTTCAAGGGCGCGGGCGCGATCTTCGAGAACGGCTTCACCGTGTCGTTCTCGAACATCGGGGCAGGGGGCACGGCGAACGCCGACGTGAGCTACGGCATCGGATGGAACGGCGGGCTCCCGGTCCCGGAGGTGCTGCTCGGCGGGTTCGACGCGGCGACGATCCGCGACTGGTCGCAGCTCTACGCCACGAGCCGGACGCGGACCGGTTGCAGCGTGCGCACGAAGAACATCGGCACGGCGACAGGGAGCCTGTCCGCCGTCGGCGTCCCGGTGGTGTCGTGAGCCCGGCGAGTCCGCGCCCTGCCACGGTGCGCGTCCTCGAGTGGTATGAGGACGACAAGGGACAGTGCCACCTGTGGGTGAGATTCGGCGCGCTCGCCGGATCGCCGATGCGTTACGTCGTGCTCGCGCGCGGCGCGATCGAGAGTCGCAAGCTCGCTTACGGCTACGCCCACCTCGAGGTCGACACCGTCGAGGACATCGGTGGGTCTCGGCGCGTAATCGGCGAGCCGCGCATCGTCGACGACAGCCCGACGGCGCGCGACGACGCGATCGCCGCGCTGTTGGCCGAGCACCTCGATCGGTGGGAGCAGTTCGGCGAGGCGATCGACGACCCGGCCGCGGCGCCCCCACCGAGGCCGTCCTCGGCGGCGGGCTCGCGGCCCGCGAACTGGACGCGGCGGAGCGGCGAGGAGCGCGACCGCACCCCGCCGGAGCGACAGCCGAGACAGCTCGTGCCGCCGGTGCTTCACCGCCCGTTGACGAAGGCGCGCGCGAGGAGGAAGCGCAGATGACGAACGAAGCAGTGCGAGAGCTCGCGGCGCGGCACGACGTCGCCCGCCGGGTGATCGGCGACCTGTCCATCGAGAAGGCGGCGATGGCCGAGGCGATCGCCGTGCGCGACGCCCGAATCGCCGAGCTCGAGGAGACGGTCGACGACCTCGAACGTTTCATCGCCGAGCTGCGGTCAGCAGAAGAAGGAGGAGACACCGATGGATGACGCGCACTACGAAGCCGAGGTGTACGAGGACCTCAACTGCGGGTTCCGCTGGCGGCTTGTCGCGACCAACGGGCGGATCGTCGCGACGTCGGGCGAGGGATACGTCAAACGCTCCCATGCCGAGGAGATGGTCGACGCCATCTTCACCGGCGCGGGGCGCGTGCTGATCACGCGGACGGTGAGGTCGTCGTGAGCGACCTCGTGTTCAGCCTTCCGGTGGCGTGGCAGGCGCGGCCGTTCGATCCCGAGACCGACCTCGCGCCCGAGACGTATCCGGTGCTCGGTCGCGAGCGTTCGTGCGACGGCGCCGGCGACCGTCCGCCGGCGCTCCGCAAGGCGTGGCAGATCCTGCGCCGACAGCGACCGCTGCGTGCGGCGACGCCCGCATCGAGAGGGTGGGGGCCGGGCTGGCCCAACTGTCAGTACGGCAGGTGGGTCACGATCGCCAAGCGCGATATCAAGCTCACGGTTCATAGAGGTATCGCCGAGCTCATCGCCATTCTCATCGACTACACCGAGCTCGTGCTCGGTTACGACTGCAAGCCCGGCCAGTGCTGGGGCGCGGCGTGCCGTTCCATTCGCGGGAGCTCGACGCCGAGCAACCATTCGTGGGCACTCGCCGTCGACCTCAACTCGCTCAGCAACCCGATGGGCTACTACCACCCGCCGCGCACTGACATGCCGCCGGCGATGGTGGCGACGTGGAAGCGCTACGGGTTCCGGTGGGGCGGCGATTACAGCGGCCGGACCGACGCCATGCACTACGAGTTCATGGGCACGCCCGCCGACGCGAAGGCGCAGACCGAGCGCGCGCGACGCGAGCTCGCCGGCGGTTCGGTGAAACCACCGCTGGCGCCGGCGCCGACGCGGCCGGAGCTCCGGCGTGGCTCGACGGGCGAGGCCGTCAAGATCCTGCAGCGCGGGCTCGGCACCGAGGCCGACGGGATCTTCGGTGCCGGGACCGAATCCTCGGTGAAGCGGTTCCAGGCAGCGAACGGACTCGACCCTGACGGAATCGTCGGCCCCAAGACATGGCAAACGCTCGAACGAAAGGAGTG
Source organism: Candidatus Limnocylindria bacterium (assembly GCA_035281485.1). Classification (GTDB taxonomy): domain Bacteria; phylum Chloroflexota; class Limnocylindria; order P2-11E; family P2-11E; genus CF-39. The sequence goes on from DATEDV010000256.1 coordinate 3,285, forward strand.
GGACCGTATGGCAAGCAAGGACGAGGTGAAAGCCGCGGCGAAGGAAGCGCTCATTGAGGTCGTGTCGTCGCATGCGATCTCCGAAGAGCCGAGGAATTACGGCGCGACGCGCGCGTACACGATCAAGGACTTCCTACTCGCGGGGTGGCGCGCCCTATACAAGGGTGTCACGGTCGACGGGAAGCCCGCTGTCGAGCAGCATCTGAACGTCGTCGAGCGGCGTCAGGTCGAGGACCACGAGCTCCTCGTCGCCATCGCCGACAAACTCGGCGTCGAGAGGTCGAAGTGATCCGCCGCAACGGCAACGGTCGTCCGCAACCGGTCTCGTGGATCCAAGCCCTCGTCGTGCTGGTCGTCCTCGGCGGGACGTTGTGGCTCGGGCTCGAGAAGGTGCTCGCCTCAGAGGCCGTGGCGTCGATCTACACCGCTGCGCTCGGATACGTGTTCACCGCCGGCGTGCAAGAGCGAGCGAGCAGGCAGGCTGTCGAGACCGCAGCTGAGACTGCGGACGCAACGCGCCGCGCAGTCCGAGATCGCTAACTCAGCCGAGGGCCTCCGAGGCGGGCGATCTCGTCGAGTGCGACCTTCGCTAACTGGTCCGCTGCAGGAACGGCGACGCCCGTGTTGAACCGAAGGGGTCCGATTTCGATGAAGGTCGTGTCCGCGCTCGTCGAGCCGTAGTTGACCGAAAGGCTCGTCGGAAGTCGGTGATCCTTCTGGAGATTCCCCTCGCCTCTGAGGTACGCGTCGAAATGCGTCAGGACGTCACGGATGTCCTCCATGTGCGGCACCGCATCGTCGAAAGCGGCGATCGCGGAGCGAATCAGATGGCTTCCCGTGGCTGAGAGCGCATGTAGGGTGGCTCGCCGCAACTGATGCAGTGTCACGGCGAAGAGTTCCGCTTCGAAGGCTGCGAGGTCATCATCAACAAGGTCGTGCTCTGCCGTCCGCCAACGCCCGCCCTGCAGACGCAGACCGTCTCGTCGGAAGCGGACTTCGTTCGCCGCTTCGACCAACTCTTCGAAGTCCAGAGCCATCGCTGGGTCGAGCCTAGCGTTGCAGCGCCTTTGCGTCGGGGTTGGCTAGACGCGCAATCCGCGAAGGAAGGTCTCGCGAAACAGCTTTCGCATCGTCCCCTCGTCGTCGGGATCAATCGCGATGTGTGGGAGGAAGATGAACGAGGCGACGAATCGGATGAACGCCTCGGCGACGATCTTGGCGTCGGTGCGACGGATGATGCCGTCGTCCATCTGCCTCGCAACGATCGCCGCGACCGCGTCGACGATGACGGCCATTGCACCGCCACCGCTCGCGCCGCTGAGCAGCGGCAAGATCGCTTCAGGCTCGAGGGTGAGCAGGCCCCGCGCGACGGGATGCTCACGCATGTAGCGGATCGTGAATACGAATGAGTCTTCCAGCACGCGCGCTGTCGTCGAGTGTCTCTGCATCTCCTCGAGGTCTTCGAGGAACCTGCCGGTCTCACGAAGCAGCAGAGCGCCCAGTAGTGCGTCACGGGTCGGGTAG
>DATEDV010000257.1:0-6232 GCA_035281485.1 Candidatus Limnocylindria bacterium
TCACCTCTCCGTCGGGACACACGAGCCGGCGCACCGACCGCCGCACCCTCGAAGCCTTCGCGATGGCGGCGCTCGGTGTCGAGAACTTCCTCTACGTGGAGAAGCTCCAGCAGCGCGGCGTCGACGCCGTCGGCCTGTCAGGGATCTCCGGCCGTCTGCTCGTCGCGAAACGCAAGGACGTGCGCGCCGTGAAGAACGGCAAGACGCTCCTGCTGCGCGACGACTACACCGGCACGGTCGAGGCGGTGAACCTGCCGCTGCTCTCGCAGTTCATCGGGCCCGGCCGCGTGCCGGTCGTCGCGCCGCTCGCGCTCTCGACCGAGAACGAGGCGCTCAACGTCGACGGCGACCGCGTCGCCGCGCGCATCGCGGTCGCGATCGACGCCGACGCGCTCCTCATCCTCACCAACGTTGCAGGCCTGCTGCGCGACCCGAGCGACCCGTCGTCGCTCGTCCCCGAGGCAACGCTCGACGAGGCCGACGAGCTCGCCCAAGGGCGGATGAAGAAGAAAGTCCTCGCCGCGCGCGAAGCGATCGAAGGGGGAGTGGACGAAGTCGTCATCCGTAGCGCGTCGGGCGACCCACAAGTGCGCACGGTGATCCGCGGATGAGCGTCACCGCTGCGTGGCGGTGCCGCGTCGCCCGAGCGAGCATCTGCGCCCAGCCGGCCCGATCGGCGCCCGCGCCGTTAATGGCGGGCCGGCGTAGCCAGCCGCGAGCGAGGGCACGCGGCGCCGCCACGCGGGCGCATGCGGTCGTCCGAGGATGACCGTCGTGCGCCGTTCGTCGATCGAGCGCGAGGATGCACACACCTCGGGTCTCTACACGAAGCGCTCGATCGCCATCGTGCGCGGCGAGGGCGCGCTCTTGTACGACGAGGACGGTCGCGAGTACATCGACTGCGTGGGCGGTCAGGGTTCGGCGAACCTCGGGCACGGCAACGCCGCGGTGGCCGAAGCGCTCTCCGCGCAGGCGCGGACGCTCGCGTCGTGCACCGAGCTCTTCTACAACGACCGGCGCGCCGAGCTGTACGACGTCCTCGCGGCGCTGCTGCCGGCCTCGCTCGACCGGATGTTCCTGTGCAACAGCGGCACCGAGGCGGTCGAGGGGGCCCTCAAGTTCGCCCGTGCCGCGACGAAGCGCTCGGGCATCGTCGCGACGATGCGGGGCTTCCACGGCAAGACCATGGGCGCGCTCTCCGCGACATGGGGGCCCGAGTACCGCGAGGTCTTCGGCCCGCTCGTGCCCGGCTTCTCCCACGTGCCGTTCAACAAGCCGGAGGCGCTCGACGCCGCCGTGACCGCCGACACGGCCGCGTTCATCGTCGAGCTCGTGCAGGGCGAGGGCGGCGTGCGACCGGCGACGCGCGACTTCATCGACGAAGCGGCGCGGGTCTGTCGTGATCGCGGCGCGTTCCTCGTCGTCGACGAGGTCCAGACGGGCTTCGGCCGGACCGGGAGCTGGTTCGCGTTCGAGCAGTACGGCGTGGTCCCCGACATCCTGTGTCTGGCGAAGTCGATCGCCGGTGGCGTCCCGATGGGCGCCATCGCGTTCTCGCGCGCCGTCGGCGATCTGCCGAAGCGCTCGCACTCGACGACGTTCGGCGGCAATCCGCTCGCCTGCGCCGCCGCGATCGCGGCCATCGGTGAGATGCGGCGGCTCGATCTCGCCGCGCGCGCGCGGGAGCGCGGGGCGCAGCTGCTCGACGGTCTGCGCGCCATCTCGAGCGACCGGGTGCGCGAGGTCCGCGGTCTCGGTCTGCTCGCCGGCGTCGAGCTGAAGGAGAATGCCGGCCCGGCGTTGAAGGCGCTCCAGGACGAAGGCGTCCTCGCGCTGGGGGCGGGTCCGACGGTGGTGCGCTACCTGCCACCGCTCGTGATCACCGCGGCGCAGGTCGACCGGGTCGTCGCCGCGACCGCGAAGGTGCTCGCATAGAGCCGGACGTCGAGCTGGTCCGCGGGCTCGTCGCGATCCCGAGCACCAGCCGTCACGAGGGCGAGGCCGTCGAGTGGCTCGTCGCGCGGATGGCGGAACGCGGTTTCCGCGCATCGGTCGACGACGCGGGGAACGCGGTCGGCGAGATCGGCGACGGACCCGTGCACGTCGTGCTGCTGGGCCACATCGACACCGTCCCCGGAGACATCGCGGTCCGCGTCGACGGCGGCGAGCTCGTCGGTCGCGGCGCCGTCGATGCGAAGGGTCCGCTCGCCGCGTTCGTGGCCGCCGCGAGCGCGCCGGTCGCGGGCGTGCGCGTGACCGTCGTGGGAGCCGTGGAGGAGGAGTCGCCGTCGAGCGCCGGCGCGCGCTACCGGGCGACGCTCGCGGCTCCGGACTGGTGCGTCATCGGTGAGCCGTCAGGCTGGGACGCCGTCACCGTCGCGTACAAAGGACGACTCGGCCTGCGCGCCGCGTTCGCGCGCCCGGCGCGTCACGGTGCCGCGCCCGGGATGACGTGCAGCGAGGAGGCGCTCGCGCTGTGGGCGAAGGTGCGCGCCGCGGCGGAGCGGCGCACCGGCGGCGCCTCCGGTTTCGCGAAGCTCGACTGCCGTCTCGAGGGCATGAGCGGCGGCGCGAGCGACGGGCTCGTGGAGCGTGCCGAGCTGCGCGTCGGCTATCGCATCCCGCCCGCGATCACGACCGCGGAGCTTGAGGCCGAGTTCCGCTCGATCGCCGCGACGCACGACGGCGATGCGGCGATCGAGATCGAGCGGACCGGCGCCGAGGAGCCGGCGCGGACATCGCGCACGACGACGCTCGCTCGTGCGTTCGTGGGCGCGATCTCGGACGCGGGAGGCCGGGCGACGTTCAAGGTGAAGAGCGGCACGAGCGACATGAACATCCTCGCCCCCGCGTGGGGCTGTCCGATGGTCGCGTACGGACCCGGTGACTCCCGGTACGACCACACGCCCATGGAGCGCCTGTCTCTATCCGATTACGAACGCGCGATCCGCGTCCTGAGAAGCGTGCTCGCGCGAGCCGCCAAGCCCATAATCTGACCCCGACCTGCCATGCGGGCAGGAGAGGGTAGGGACAGGGTGTTTTCGAAGCGCCAACGGCGTCAGCGCGCGGTCGTCGCCGGTCTCGCGACGCTCGCGGTGCTCTTTGGCGCGTTCGCGCTCCTGACCCAGCTCTTCGACACCACCCTGCAGACCGCGATCTACGACCGGGCCATCGCGATCTCGCCCGCGCAGGTGAGGAACCAGATCACGATCGTCGCGGTCGATGACCTGACCATCAAGAAGTACGACGTCTACCCGCTGCCGCGGCGCGCGTACGCGGACCTGATCACGGCACTGCGGGCCAACGACCCGACCGTGATCGCGATGGACATCAGCTTCTACGATCGCTCGCCCAGTCCGGAGGACGACGCGCTGCTCGCCGCCGCGATCCGGGACGCGGGCAACGTGATCCTTGCGATGCAGGGCGCGGGCGACGGCGTCCTGCACGATCGGACGACGACGTTCGAGATCCTGCAGCTTCCGATCGCGCAGCTGAGCGCCGCGGCGTCCGGTCTGGGCTCGGTCAACGTGACCGCCGACCCCGACAGCCGCGTCCGCGATGCGCAGATGCGCATCGACGGCCCGGACGGCACGACGTACTACTCACTGCCGCTGCTCGCCGCGGCACGCCAGCTGCGTGGCGACCTCGCCCGAGCCACGCCGCGTGACGGAAATCTTGTCGTACCGGCTCCGCTCGGCGAGCGCGTACTGCCGCTGAACGAGCGCGGCGGCATGGCGATCTACTACGCGTCCGCACCCGCGACGTCGACCAGCGAGCAGGAGAAGCTCGGCTTCTGCAGGATCCCCGGAGAGTTCTGCGTCGTCTCGATGAAGGACGTGATCGCGGGCGCCGTGCCGCGCGACCTCATCGTCGGTCGCACGGTGTTCGTCGGCTTCCACTCCGTCTCGGCGGTCCCGGACGACTATCCGGTGCCGAACAGCTCGGGACAGAAGATGTTCGGCGTCGAGATCTGGGCCAACACGGCGCAGTCGATCTTCACCAACCGTTTCCCCGTCCTGAAGCAGGGCTTCTTCACGACCCTCGCGCAGCTCCTGGCCGTGACGCTCCTGGGCATGCTTCTGGTCGTGCGCTGGCGCCTGCGGGGCTTCCTGGGCGCCCTCGGCGTGCTCGGCGCCTACGTCGTCGGCGCGTACGTGCTGTTCTCCCTGCAGACCCAGGGCGTCGTCGGCAGCGGCCCGGTCGAGGTCCCGTCGATCGGCTACGTCATCCCGTCGGCGTTCTGGTGGGTCATCGGCCTGGGCTACCTGCTGTTCGAGGAGCAGCTCGCGGTCTCACGCACCCAGAGCACCTTCGGCCGCTTCGTCACGCCGGCCGTCGCGCGGACCATCATGGACCGCGAGGAGACGGGCCAGCTCGCCCTCGGCGGGGAGGACAGGCGCGTGACGGTGCTGTTTGGCGACATCCGGGGGTTCACGACGATCTCGGAGGGGATGACGCCGGCCATCCTCCTCGGCCACCTCAACCGCTACTTCGACGGTATGGTGAACATCGTGAATCGCTACGAAGGTACGGTGAACAAGTACAACGGCGACAACATCATGGTCATCTGGGGCGCGCCCATCGAGGTGGCGGACGAGGCACGGAAGGCGGTCGAGTGCGCCCTGGAGATGCAGAAGTGGATCCAGGCGGAGCGCGCGAAGGGCGGGCCCGACGTGTCGTTCGGCTTCGGCATCAACACCGGCCATGTCGTCGCGGGATTCCTCGGCGCCATGGGACGCATGGAGTACACGGTGATCGGTGACACCGCCAACGTCGCCTCGCGGCTCACGTCGTCGGACATCGCGCGCCGCGATCAGGTCGCCTGCAGCGCGGAGACGCTCGGCGAGCTCGGGAACGACGTCGACTACGTCGACCTCGGCGCGATCCAGGTGAAGGGTCGCGCCGAGCCGGTGGCCTGCTACCAGGTCAATCGCATCGGCGGGCTGGCGAACCCGAACGCCGCGCCTGCCCCGAAGATCAGGGTCGGCAGCGCTGCCGTGGCCGGATTCCATTGATCGACATGCTTGACGACAAGGTCGCCCTCATCCTGGTGAAGCTCGGCCACCTGTCGGTGCAGCGCGACCGCGAGGCCTATCTCCGCGGGCTCGTCGAGCTCTGCTCACAGGCCGTCGACGCCGAGCGCTGCACCTTCTACATCGTCGATGACAAGAAGAAGGAGATCTGGGCGCGCGTCGCGCAGCGCACGCAGACGGAGATCCGTCTGCCGCTGGGCCAGGGCCTGGCGGGGCAGTCGGCGCTGTCGGGCGAGACGATCAACGTCCCGGACGCGTACGCCGACTCGCGCTTCGACCGCAAGTTCGACATGCGCACCGGCTTCCGCACGCTCAACGTGCTCGTGGTCCCGGTGTGGGGGAGCAAGGGGAAGCCGGTCGCCATCATCCAGGTCCTCAACAAGCGGAACGGGACCTTCGAGCGCCGCGACCAGATGCTGCTGGAGCAGATCGCCGAGACGATCGCTCCCGTCGCCGAGCGGATCACGTCGGCGGAATGAGCGGCCGGTCCGCCGATCGACGGACCGCGGAGCGCCGCGCCGCGACCGCGACACCGCCCGAAGCGCTCGACCGCCGCGCGGCGGAACGGCGCGGGCGCGAGCGACGGACGGCAGGTCATCGGCTGGACGTGATCCTTGACGTCACGCGCCGGCTGATGGCCGTGACCGATCTCGACGCGCTGCTGCAGGCCATCGCCGAGGCGACGCGCGAGCTGCTCGCCGCCGACCGCGCGACGATCTTCATCGTCGACCGCGATCGCGGCGAGCTGTGGTCGCGGGTCGCGCTCGGCACCGGGGAGATCCGTATCCCGCTCGGCACCGGCATCGCCGGGACGGTCGCCGAGACGGGCGAGGTCATCAACATCCCGGACGCGTACGCGGACCCGCGCTTCAATCCCGAGCCCGACCAGCACAGCGGTTATCAGACCAAGAGCCTTCTCACGTTCCCGATGAAGGGACAGGAGGGCCGGGTCATCGGCGTCTTCCAGGCCGTGAACAAGCACGGCGGCGGCGCGTTCACGACCGCCGACGAGGACACGCTGGCCTCGCTGGCGGCGTCCGCCGCGGTCGCGGTCGAGAACGCCCAGCTCGTGTCCGAGCAGAGGCAGCTCTGGCAGACGCTCATCGAGACGCTCGCGATGACCGTCGACGCGCGCGATCAGCAGACCGCGGGACACAGCCAGCGCGTGACGCGCTACGCCGACGTGATCGGGCGCGCGA
>DATEDV010000258.1:0-11333 GCA_035281485.1 Candidatus Limnocylindria bacterium
ACCGCAGATGAATCGCACGGATGACATCCCGTAGCCCCAGCGGTCCAGCGCCGCGTGCGCCGCGGCGAGGATGCGCGGATCGTCCGATAGTCCCAGGTAGTTGTTCGCGCAGAAGTTGACGACCTCGAGGTCGGGGCGCACCGCGATCTCGGCGCCCTGCGGCGAGCGGATCACGCGCTCCTGCTTGTACAGGCCGCTCTCGCGGATCGACGCGAGCTGCTCGCGGAGCATCGCGCGGAACTGCTGGTCCATGGCCGCCAGCATCATCGCACCGGCGCGCGCAGACGGCTTACGCGAGCTGGAGCACCTGCTTGATGGCGTTGATCAGCTCGATCGGTCCGAACGGCTTCAGCAGGTACTGCGCGGCGCCCGCGGCGCGCCCCTCGGCGAGATCGCCAGCCTTGTCGTGGGCGCTCAGCATGATCACCGGCACCGCGCGTGTCGCGGTGTCGCCCTTGAGCGTCCGGCAGACGTCAAAGCCGTCATGCCGGAAGCCCTCGAATGTCACGTCGAGCAGCACGACATCGGGCCCCACCGTCTTCACCAGCTCCGGGACCGCGCCGGGATCGCCCGTCTCGACGACCCGCCAGCTCTGGCTCGACAGCGTGATGCGAACGAGCTCGCGCATGTGGTCGGAGTCATCGGCGACGAGAACGGTGAGCACCCTCGCCCGGACGATAGCAGCGCGGCCGACCGAGCAATCATGGGCATCCGCAGCCTTAGTCCGGCACTTGCACGAGCGACGGCATGCTTGAGATCGGCGCGCTCTTTGCGTTCCTCGGTCGGCAGCTGGGGCGGCTGCTCAATCTCGCCTTCAACTGGGCCACGCTCATCCTGTTCGGCCAGGTCGCGAAGGACAAGCAGCTCCTTCTCTCGATCATGGCGCTGCTGTCGCTCGTGTGGCCGATCGCGCTGGCGGGCGTCGCCGTGCCGTCCGTCGCCACGTTCCTGCTCGGCCTGGTGACCGTTCCCTCGTGGATCGAGAACTGGGTGCGCGTCGGGATGCTGGTCCTCGCGCTCGCGGCGCCGCTCGGGGTCGGCTACGTCTCGACCCGCCTGCGCGACCAGCGACCGGGTCCGGCCGGCATGGTGCGTTCGCTGCTCTCCGGCTACCCGAACGCGTTCGCCCTCGCGGTGGTGCTGATGTGGCTGATGGTCGTGACGCCCGTCTTCAAGATCCTCGCGCTGCTGCGGCGGCACGAGACGGCTCACGTACCGGTCGCGATCAAGCCGGGAGGCTATGTGACCGTGGTCCGCGATCTGGACAGTGCGCTCGGCCGCGCCGGCATCCGCGTCCGACAGCAGGCGGCGCCCTGGGCGCTGGCGCTGCCGGGCCGGATCCTCGCGCTGGTCGGCGGGGCCGGCGTGCGCGCACTCGTTCCTTCGAAGCTCGTCCAGCTCCGCGGCCGCGACCTCGTCATCACCATCCACCCGATGGACCTCGCATTGACCGGGAAGTCGAAGCCGCTGTCACGTGCGCGGGCCGCACTGGTGCGCGAGCTCTCGTTCACCGAGGCCTACCAGACCTGGACCAAGGAGTCCCAGCAGATCGAGGACGCGCTCATGCGCGCGGATCGCGGCGAGGTGTCGGTGGAGACGATCGCGCGGCAGCTGGCGACCATCGACCTCGCATTCGAGGAGTGGGAGGTGCTGTACCGGATCCTGCTGCAGGTGCGGCTGCGCCGGAATCCGATCGGCACGGACTCCATCGGACGCGAGACCAACGGCAGACCCGGTGTCCGCGAGCGCCTCGGGGCGGCGCTGGCCGCGCTCAGGGCGTAGCCGGCGATCGGGGCGTAGACACCGCCCCCTCGCGGACATAACGCGTGTACATGCGGCGCAGGTTCGCCGCCGGGTCGTCGTAGAAGCGCTCGCGCGGAATGTCCACCCACACCGCGTCGGGGCCCGGGGGCCGGCGCGCGACACCCATGTACCGGGCGAGGTGACGGACCGCGGGCTTCGCGCGGCCGTCGGCATGCCACAGCCCGAAGAAGCGCTCATGCGGCGCCTGGACGAATGGCGCGCGATCCCAGAGCGACGGCGCGTAGTCGGAGAAGCACCACAGCAGCGCACCGGTCGTCGCCGCGTCGTGCAGTGCGTCGAGCGCCGCCGCCGTGTAGATGTCCGCCGCGTCCTCCTCATCCGCGGTGCGCGACGGCATCCCGAACTCCTCGAAGAGCACATCCTTCCTTCCGAGCCAGCGCGTGACCTCGGCGAGGTACGCCGGAAGCAGCGGGTCGACCGACGAGCGCGCCCACGGCGCGTACAGCGGGTAGCCGTGCATGCACAGGAAGTCGCTGACCTCCGCCGCTTCGGCCGGTCGGATGCGGCGATCCTCCTCGAGGTCCTCCATGTGCAGGCCGATCGTGATCTGCGCGGACGCGTCGGCCGCCCGGATCGCCGCGGCGATGCGCGCGAGCCAGGCGCGTCCTTGATCCCGCGTCTCCGGGACGCACACGTTCGAGTTCTCATTGCCCAGGTCCCACGCCAAGAGCGCGGGATGGCCGCGCAGCGCCGCGGCGGCCTCACGCGCGAGGAGCGCCTGCGCCGCACCGACCGCCTCGTCGCCGTACCAGTTCAACGGCACGCGGTCGCTGACCTCGTCACCCGCGACCGTCGGGAACCGACCGGTCCCCCTCGCGCCGAGCGCCCAGGTCGGGATCCAGTTCGCGCCGCTCATGTGGCCGGTGAAGAGCGTGGGTATCAGCCGGAGCCCGCTCGTCGACGCGACGTCCGCGACCTCGACGAGACGCTGAAGCGACAGCTCGGAAACGGTGGCCGCCGCGGGCTGGAAGTCGGACCAGCGCAGGAAGACACGCACGCAGTCGGCGCCCGCCGCGGCGATCCGGGCGAAGTCCTGAGCGACCTCGCCGCGTTCGAACTCGCGCCACCAGCGCATCGCCGAGCGCGCGGGCCAGTAGTTGATGCCTACGCGGTACTGGGTGTCCATGCCCCACGACCGGCCAGTACGCGCTCGTAGACGCCGAGGTAGTCCACGACCATGCGGTCGCGGCTGAAGCGCTGTGCGCAGCGCACGCGGATGGCACGACGATCGAGGCGCGCGACACGGCTGATCGACGCGACCGCACCGTCGACGTCGTCGACGATCACCCCGGTCAGCCCGTCCTCCACGACCTCGGGAACGGAGCCGCGACGCCGCGCGATCACCGGTGTCCCGCAGGCCATCGCCTCGATCATCGAGAGCCCGAAGGGTTCCGCGAAGTTCACAAGATGCACCAGAGCGAACGCGCCGCCGAGGAGTGCGTCGCGCTCGCGGGGCCCGAGCGAGCCGACGTACTGGAGCCGATCCCCGTCGAGGAGCGGCGCCACCTCGCGCGCGAAGTACTCCTGGTCGTGGACGATCCCGGCGATGACGAGGCGGCGACCGGTCCGGCGAGCGAGCTCGATCGCCTCGACGACGCCCTTGTCGGGATGGATGCGACCGAGGAAGACCAGGTCCTCCCCCGCCCGCTCACGCGCCGTGAACTCCTCGAGCGCGATCCCGTGGTACACCGTCGCCTCGTACGTCAGGGTCGGATGCCGGTCCGCGTCGCTGATGGACACGTAGTGGACGCGACCGTCGTAGCGCTGGTACGCCGGCAGGATGCGCTCCGACGAGAAGCCGTGGATGGTCGTGACCACGGGCACGTCGACCAGCGCGGCGTAGGAGAGCGGCAGGAAATCGAAGTGGTTGTGCATGAGGTCGAGGTCGCGCGCGTGCTCGAACGCGTTCGCGATATGCAGGCTCTCCCAGACCTTGGGGTCGAGCGAGCCGTCCTCGGCGAGCGGACGCGGACAGACGCTCTCCAGCCTTGCCGCGGTGATCGAATCCGCGGTGGCGAAGAGCGTCACGTCCACGCCGCGCTCCACCAGCCCCTCTGTGAGTAACGAGACGATGCGTTCCCACGGACCGTAGTGACGGGGCGGCACGCGCCACGCGATCGGCGCGAGCATGCCGACCCGTAAGGTCATCGCGTCGTGGTGCCCGACCCCTTTTCGACGTTGCTGCCGTGGATCTCGCCGCGCCAAGCACCGGTCTCCGCACCGCGCGACTCGATGAACTTCTTGAACCGTTCGAGGTCGCCGCTGACGCGGCGCTCGAGGACGCCGAGAGCGTCGCCGACCTTCTCGATCGGGTCATCCGGGTCGTAGGTGAGCTCGAGCGCGACCTTCGTCTGGCCGTCGGCCGCGGGCTGGAAGATGACCGAGCCGGCGTTCATCGCACCGGTGACGCTGCGCCACGCGATGTGACGATCGGGCACCTGATCGGTGATCTCGGCCTCCCACTCCTGATCCTTGCCGGCGATCTCGGCGCGCCAGCGCAGACGCTTCTCGTCCAGCTGGACGACTTCCTTGACACCCTCCATGAACTCGGGGAACGACTCGAACTGTGTCCACTGGTTGTACGCAACGCTGACGGGGACGTTGACGACGATGTCCTTCTCGATCTTCGCCATATCACTCTCCTTACTAAGCGGTCTTGATGAGCTCGGCGACCGGACCGTGCCACTGCTCGAGGAAGTCGTGGGCGTCGAGGACGTCGTCCTCCGTGAACGCCGGCGTCCTCTCGTCCTCTCGCTCGACGATGGCGACGCTCGACTCGCCACACACGGTGCACGCGAGCTTCACGACCAGCGCCTGCGGCTCCGCCGTGATGCCGCGCACCGCACAGCTGGCGAGGCGTGCGCCACAGGCCGGGCATTCCATCGTCCGGATGCGCTCGAGGATCGCCCCGATCCAGTCCACGCGGCTCTCGACTGCACATCCGACGCCACCCGTGGACCACGCTCGGTCGACGGGCGACCGAGGGCGCGGGCGCGCGGCCTCAGCCGTTCACGACCTCGCCGCCGTTCGCATGCAGGACCTGGCCCGACATGTAGGAGGAGTCGTCACTTGCGAGGAAGACGAAGCACGGGGCGACCTCCTCGGGCTGCCCGGGTCGACCCATCGGCGTGTCCTTTCCGAACGACGCCACCGTCTCCGGACCGAATGTCGAGGGGATGAGCGGCGTCCAGATCGGACCGGGCGCGACGGCGTTCACGCGGATCCCCCTGTCGGCGAGGGCGAGAGCGAGGGAGCGCGTGAACGACACGATCGCTCCCTTCGTAGACGAGTAATCGAGCAGCTGCGGGCTGCCGCGGTACGCGGTCACAGACGTCGTGTTGATGATGGCGTCGCCCTCGCGCAGGTGACGCATCGCTGCCTTCGTGAGGTGGAACATCGCGAAGATGTTCGTGCGGAAGGTCCGCTCGAGCTGCCTGGCCGTGATCTGAGTGATCTTCTCCTGCGGATGCTGCTCCGCCGCGTTGTTCACGAGGATGTCGAGGCCCCCCAGCGCCTTCGCGACACGCGCGACGGCACGCTTGCAGAACGCCTCATCGCCGATGTCACCGGCGACGAGCTCGCACCGGCCACCCTTCTCCTCCACCAGTCGCTTGGTCTCCCGCGCGTCCTCGTGCTCGTTCAGGTAGACGATGCCGACGTCGGCGCCCTCCTTCGCGTACGCGATCGCGACGGCGCGACCGATGCCGCTGTCGCCGCCGGTGATGAGGGCGACCTTGCCGGCGAGCTTCCCACTCCCGCGCTGCTTCGGATCCTCAGCCTCGGGTCGCGGCCGCATGACCGATTCCCGGCCCGGCTGGCGCCGCTGCTTCTGACGCGGGATACGTTTGGCGGCCGGCATGCGGCGGGATCGTGCACGGCGCGCGCCACCGCCGCGGTGACGCGCGACGGTTCAGGCCGCCGGCGGCTCGTCCGTGGGGAACGCGCCGATGAGCGCGCCCGACACGCGAGCCTGGGCGACGAGCTCTTCCCACACGCGCTCGAGGCTGGCGGGATCGGGGACGCGCTCCCCGCGGCGTCGCGCGAGCAGCGCGGTGGCGCACGCACGCAGTGAGGGTGCCGTCACCAGCGCGCCGTCCTGCGCGCGACCGACGCTCACGGCTTCCGGCGCATCGCGATGCGCCGCGAGGTACTCGTCGATGTCGTCGGGCGGCGCACCGATGAGCGGCGTGCCGTCCGAGACGAGCACCGATACGACGTCGTACGGCGTCATCGTGTGGTTCGAGACTCCCTGCGCCGCGAGGTACAGGACATCGTTCAGACGCAGCGTGATGCGACCTTCGGCCGCGAGCGCGTCGGCGCGCGCGAGGATCCGCGTCGCGACGGTCAGGTCCGTGGCGGGCTGCTCCCGGATCAGCACCGCACGTCTCCCACGACGACAATCCACAGCAGGATCTCCACGGCGACCGGAGCCTAGCGCGGGCAGCCTGGGCGACAATCGGCACGCCGTCACATTTGGCGGCTTGGCGGTGCTTTGAAGGAAGAAATGGAAGCGGCGGAGCGTCTGCGCCTCAGCGCCGCGGCCGCGCCAGGCATGCCGCCGGCGTTCGAGGCGCTGTTCCGAAGGGAGTACGCGCGGGTGGTCGCGATCGCACAGCGCGTGGTCGCCGACAGCGACGAGGCCGAGGACGTCGCGCAGGACGTCTTCGTCTCCTTTTATCGCAAGCACCCCGCCGCGGCCGCTTACGCCGCGCCGTGGCTCTACGCCGCCGCCGCGCACACGGCGCTCAACGTGCTGCGCTCCCGGGAACGGCGCGGCAGGCGCGACGCCGTCGAGGCGCTGCGCCGCGACGCCCAGGCCCCAGACCCCGCCGAGGCCGCCGAGACGGCCGAGACGCGGACGGAAGTGCGCGCCGCCCTGGCCCGCCTCCCGGACCGGAGCGCGGCGCTGTTGGTGCTGCGCTACAGCGGACTCAGCTATGAGGAGATCGCCGCCGCGCTCGGGCTGCGGCAGTCGAGCATCGGGACGCTGCTCCGTCGCGCGGAGGACGCGTTCCGCAAGGAGGTCACGAAATGAGTGACATCGAGGACATGCTTTCGGTCCCGGAACCCAAGGTCGATACGGAGCGCGCGCTGGCGAGGCTGCGGTCGCGCGTGGAGGCGGAGCGCATCGCGCCGGTCACCCGCACGGTGTCGTCGCCTCGTCGTCCCGCGGTGAGCGGCTGGGTGAAAGGCCTCTCGGCCGCCGCGACAGTCGCGCTGGTGGCGACGCTGCTCACGGTGAGCGGCCTCGCGGAAACGATCCTCACGATCTTCGAGCCGAAGCAGATCGTTGCGGTGCCGATCACGAGGACCGACCTGAGCAACGCGACGAGCTTCGACCGGTACGGGACGCTGACCTGGACCGAGCAGCCGCGTCCGTTCGACGTGCCGGATGTCCGTACGGCCGCCCGCGAGAGCGGCATCACCGTGCTGACGCCCGCGACCCTGCCGGACGGCGTCGGCGCGCCGCGCTACGGCGTCATGCCGAAGACCACCGCGACGTTCACCTTCAGCGCGGAGAAGACGCGGGAGGCCGCGGCCGCGCAGCAGCGCACGCCTCCGCCGATGCCGGCGAACATCGACGGCAGCAAGCTCTTCATCACCGGCGGACCCGCCGTTGTCGCCTTCTACGACGACGGCACTCGCCCCACCGGTCCGACCGGTGGTTCGGGCGCGAGCCCGTTCACGGGTATGCCGAAGCTCGTCGTCGCACAGGGCCGACCGCCGGTGGTCCAGTCCGACGGTGTCACGGTGGAGCAGCTGCAGAGCTATCTGCTCGCGCAGCCCGGCATCTCGCCGCAGCTCGCCGCGCAGATCCGAGCGATCAAGGACCCGTCGAGCACGCTGCCGGTCCCGATCCCGGTCGACATGGCGACGTCGAAGAAGGTGACCGTGCAGGGCGTCGACGGCATCTTCATCGGCGACTCGACCGGTCTCGGCAGCGCGGTGATCTGGCAGAAGGACGGCATCGTGTACGGCGTGGCCGGGACCCTGACCGAACAGCAGGTCTTGGCGGTGGCAAACTCGCTGCGTTGATCGACGCGCCCGCCATACGCACGCAGGACCTGGCCAAGCGCTACGGAAGCATCACCGCGCTCGCGGGTCTGACGATGACGATCCCGCGCGGTGATGTCTTCGGCTTCCTCGGCCCGAACGGCGCGGGCAAGACGACCGCCGTGAAGCTCCTCCTCGGACTGACGCCGCCGACCTCGGGCGACGCCGAGGTGCTCGGCGCCGCCATCGGGGATCGGGAAGCTCTGCGCCGCGTCGGCTATCTTCCCGAGCTCTTTCGTTACCAATCGTGGCTCACCGCGCGAGAGGTGCTGGGTGTCCACTGCGAGCTCGCGGGGATCGACCGCGCCGCATGGCCACGCGAGATCGAAGACGCCCTCGCGATCGTCGGCCTCGCCGATCGCGGTTCGGGCCGCATCGGAACGTTCTCGAAGGGGATGCAGCAACGACTCGGGCTCGGCGTCGCGCTGCTCGGAGCGCCCGACCTCGTCGTGCTCGACGAGCCGACGAGCGCCCTCGATCCGGTCGGCCGGCACGATGTGCGCGAGATCATCCGCGGCCTCGGCGAGCGCGGCACGACCGTGTTCCTGAACTCGCACCTGCTGAGCGAGGTGGAGCAGGTCTGCGACCGCGTCGCGATCGTCGACCGTGGCCGCGTCGTGGCGGAGGGCAGCCTCGACGACCTTCTCGGCGGCGACACCGTGCGCATTCGCGCGACCGACCTCGAGCGCGAGGCACGGGCGGCCCTGTCGCGATTCGGTCAGCTCGACGCGGACGGTGAGTGGCTGGTCATACGCGGCATCGACAGCGAGCGGGTCCCGGAGCTCGTCGCCGAGATCGTGCGTCGGGGCGGCCGCGTCTACGCGGTCGAGCCCCGGCACGAATCCCTCGAGGACCGCTTCCTGCGCCTGCTGGGACAGCCGAACTGATGCTCGCGCTGACGATCGCACGACTTCAGCTCCAGGAGCTCCTCCGGCGGCGCCTCTTTCTCGTGCTCCTTCTCCTCACCGTCGTCGTCATCTCGCTCGTCACCTGGGGCTTCTCCCGCATCCCTACCCTCGACTCGCCGATGACGGCGGTGGAGATCGCGGCCATCTCGTCGCAGCTGCTGATCCTCGTGATGTTCATGTTCAGCTTCGTACTCGCGTTCTCGGCGGTCTTCGCGGCGGCGCCGGCGATCTCGGCCGAAGTGGAGTCCGGCATCACGCTCGCGCTGCTCGCGCGTCCCATCACGCGGCTCGAGTACGTCGTCGGCAAATGGCTGGGGCTCGTCGCGACCGTCCTCATCTACGCGGTACCCGCCGCGTCGGTGCAGATGCTCCTGGTGCAGCTGGTCGTTGGGTACTCACCGCCGCATCCGATCGAGTTCCTCGCCTTCGTCGTCGGCGAAGCCGTCGTGATCCTGACGCTGGCACTGCTGCTGTCGACGCGTTTTGCCGGGATGGTCGGCGGGGTGACGGGTCTGCTGCTGTGGGGTCTCGCGTGGATGGGCGGGATCGTGGGCGGCGTCGGCACCGTGTTCGAGAACGCGACGCTCACGCACGTCGGGACGGCATCGAAGCTCATCCTGCCGACCGACGGCCTCTGGCGCGGCGCGGTCTGGAGCCTCGAGCCCGCGTCGCTGATCGCGGTGATGCGCTCCGCCGGACGCGGAGCGGCCGCCAATCCGTTCTTCGCCGCGGATCCGCCGCCAGCCGCGTACGTCGCGTGGTGCGTGCTGTGGATCGCCGCGCTGCTGGGACTCGCCGTCTGGAGCTTCTCCCGCAAGGAGCTCTGACCCGGGCGGACCATCATGACGGTCGCGCCTGGCGCTGGATCGCGGACGGCATCAGTCGTGCGTACGTCAGTCCATGTCTGGAGGCGCACGTGACGGACCACCCGGCTGACTTTGTCCTCGTGGTCGATGACGACCCCACTCTCCGCCGGCTCATCGAAGAGGCACTCGCGTTCGAGGGCTACCGGATCGAGGCTGCGGGCACGACGGCTGAAGCGCTCGCGACCGTCGACGCCGGGCCACCGCACGTGATCGTGCTGGACATGAAGATGCCGGACGATGGATCGCGATTCCAGTCCGAGCTCAAGAGGCGATCGCTCAATGCCCCGATCGTCGCCATGTCGGCCAGCCGCGAGGGGCCGCGCTGGGCCGCCCAGATCGGCGCACACGCCTTCCTCGCCAAACCGTTCGACGTCGACGACCTGACCGCCGCCGTGGACAGCGCGTTCGCGGCCAACGGAGGACGTCGACCGCCTGAGTAGCCTTCCGCCCGGATCGCCAGCGATAACCTCGATACGGAACGGAACGGCCGGGCTGCGCGAGACGTTCGCGAAAGGGAAGGAGTGATCCACTTGCACGCAGCTCTCCGGTCCGCTTTGGCCGGTCTCGCTCTCGCGGCTTGCCTGTCCCCCGCGGCGACGCCGTCGCCGTCCCCCACGCCAACGGGGGCGGCGCCGACAGCCAGCGCCATGCCGTCACCGAGCGCCACGCCGACGGCGACGCCCACACCGACCGTGGACCCGGCGCGCTACGGCTTCGTCGCCGGCACGAATGGGCGGATCGTCGTTCGCTCGGAGCGCTCCGGCGAGCCGGTCCTCGCGATCGCCGGCGATCTGCCGAGCGTGTCGCATGACGGCAAGCGGATCGCGTTCTGGCGCAGGGGCCCGCAGGGCGGCAATCCCCCACAGCTGCGCATCGCCGAGCTGCCGGGCGGCGCGGAGCGCCACGTGCTGACGCTCGCGTCTGGCTCCGTCGGCGACAGGATCGTCTGGTCGAACGACGACAGCGGACTTCTCTATGCGGTGCACAGCACCGAGTTCTTCCCCGGCATCGGCGGCGGCCCGCGCTTCGCGCGGCTCGAGAGCGTCGAGCTCACGGCGTCCGCCCCGCAGCCATCGACGCACCCGGACCTCGCGCTCACCGATGGACGCGTGATCGTGCCCCTCGCGTGGGACAACACGGGGCGCACCGCGAGCGCGCTCACCACCGGCGAGGGCGGGATGAGCATCGACTACATCACGTGGGACCGCGCACCGGGAGTCACGCAGAACGTCGTGAAGCGCACGCGATTCCCGTGGACCGTCGTCGCGCATTCGGTGCGCGCTTCGCATGACTCCAAGCGCATGCTCGCGATCGACGTGGGCGCGAACGTGCTACGCGTCTGGCCCACCGCCGACATCTCGCAGGCCGGCATGGTCGCCGGAGGCGGCGGGCGCATCGTCGACGCCGCATGGCGCACCGGCGTGGTCGGCGACATCGCGTGGATCGTCGATCAGACGCTGAGCGTGTTCACCTATCAGACCGACAGCGTCCGCGTCATCCATCGCGGGCAGTCATTCGTCCTGATCCACGCGTGGCGGGCAGACGGCACGGCGATCGCGATCAACGAGCAGGGCCGAGGCGACCTCCTCGTCGATGTCGCGGCGCAGCAGGCGGCGGCGCTCCCCGACGTCGGCGGCTCGCTCGCGGGCGGCGTGTTCCTGCGCTAGTGCAGGTCGCGTGA
>DATEDV010000259.1:0-8666 GCA_035281485.1 Candidatus Limnocylindria bacterium
CCACCGAGCATGCTCGCTCCGTACGACAGCTCCATCGCGGCGCGACCGACCTCACCGAGCGGGAGCATGAACTCGATGTAGCGCGCGTATTCGTCGGCCGCACCGTCGATGTCGCCACCGTGTGCCAGCGTCGCGGCCAAACGGCGATGTGCGGCCAGGTCGGTCGGATCGATCGCCACGGCCGACCAGAGGAGGGCCATCGCGGCGACACGGTTCCCGGCCTGGATCATCATCGCCGCGCCGTCCTTCAGCGCGTCGAGGTCGCTCCGGTTCGGTCCATCCTGCGTGCCGCTCTCGTCGGAGCCCGTCGCCGGGTCGGACGGCTCGCGGTTCGTCAGGCGGGTGTCATCGGTCATCCGCGGAAGTGTCGTCCCGCTAAACACCTCCGGCTACACCCCATTCGGGGGAAGCCCGTAGCGCTCCGGCGTGCTCAGGCGCCCAGAGCGGCTTTCGTCTCGCGCTCGATCTCCGCGATGAGCCGGCGGGGGCCGGACATGATGGACTCGACGGCGCGTGCGATGAGCGCGCGTCGCGCCGGCGCGAGGTCCGTCGGCAGCTCCTCCTCATCGAGCAGCAGCGCCTCGCCCGACGGTCGCAGGAAGACGTCGACGACCAGGTCCGCGTACGCGACGAGATCTTCGCGGATCGTCGTCTCGCCAACGACATTGCAGTAATACGCCAGCGTCCGACCGGCGTCGATCCAGTGGTACACGTTGTACGGACGATCGGACCAGTAGTGCGAGATCGTGACGTGACCGGGTCTGAGCACGAGATCGGTGCCCTCGATCGCGAGCGAGCGCTCCATCACGTAACGCAGAACGGCGCGACGATCGGGAACGAGGACCAGCGGCTCGCAGAGATAATCCTCGGTCGATCCGTCGAGTCGAGTCTTGCGTTCGATGATCGTCGCGCTCGTTTGACGCGCCATGTGCCGTCGGTAGCATGAGTCACGAGTGAGAGAGCTGTACCAGGTGGTCGAAGTCGGGCCGTCCTGGTATCAGGACAACATCCCTTGCCAGGAAGCCTGTCCCGTCAAGACGAACTGCCGCGGCTACCTGAACCTCGCGGCGGCAGGCGAGTTCGAGAAGGCTTGGGAGCTCGCCCTCGACCCGAACCCCATGGCGTCGATCTGCGGCTCGGTGTGCGCGGCGCCGTGCGAGACCGCGTGCCGCCGCAAGGAGGTCGACAAGCCGCTCTCGATCCGTTACGTGAAGAAATTCCTCTCGGACTGGACGCACGCGAATGTCCGCGTCAACGGGACGTCCTACACGCAGCCGCCGCCGCCGACCTTCGGTCCGCCGCGGGGCCGCGTCGCCGTCGTCGGCGCGGGCTGCGCCGGCCTGTCCGCTGCGAGCGACCTCGCCAAGCTCGGATTCGGGGTCACGGTCATCGACGCGCTCGACCAGGCGGGCGGGACCGCGCTCGCCGGCGTGCCGCCGTTCCGCCTCCCCCGCGAGGTCATCGATCGCGACATCAACGGGATCGTCAGCGAGAACGTCGAGCTGCGCCTGTCGACCTACGTCGGTCGCGACGTGTCCCTGCGACAGCTCCACGACGAGTACGACGCCGTGCTCATCACGGCCGGCTGCTTCGAGCCGAACTACCCGGCGGAGATCAAGAACCTCGACGCGGACGGCGTCATGGCCGGCATCGTGTTCCTCGAGCGCGCCTACCGCGGACGACCGGTCGAGGTGGGGAAGAACGTCGTCGTGCTGGGCGGGGGCTACACCGCGATGGACTGCGCGTCGACGTCGTGGCGCCTCGGCGCGGACAACGTGTCGATCGTCTACCGCCGTGGACGCGACGAGATGGTGGTCGACGAGGAGGAGCTCACCGAGACGGAGCGCGAGGGGATCCACTTCGTCTACCTCGCGTCGCCGGTCGAGGTCCTCACGACGGAGTGGGGCCACGTCCGCGGCGTGCGGTTCGTGCGGAACAAGCTCGGCGAGCCGGACAGGAGCGGACGGCGTAGCCCCGAGCCGATCGCGGGCTCCGAATTCGACGTTCCGTGCGAGACGGTGCTGCTCGCGCTGAGCCAGAACCCCGACACGACCTGGCTCGCCGATATCCCCGAATTCCGGGTGAAGCGTTACCGAGACCTGAAGATCGATCCCGACACTTATCAGAGCTCCGTGCCGAAGATCTTCATGGCCGGCGACTACCGTGTCGGTCCGAGCACGATCATCGAGGCGGCCGCGGACGGCCGTTCCGCCGCGCAGCAGGTCGCCCGCTTCCTCGATCCGATCGCGTCCGCCGTGAACGTGCCCGAATACCACGAGATCGTGACGCTGCGCCGCTCCAGCACTCCGGACAACGTGGGCCAGATCGCCGGCGAGGGCGAGCTCGCGCGCGTCTATCACAACATGTCGGTGGACTACGACCGCATCCCACGGCAGGAGATGCCCAAGCTCTCGAAGAAGGACCGCCGCGGTCTGTTCCTCGAGGTGAACCAGGGCTACGACGAGGCGCAGGCCGTCGCCGAGTCGGATCGCTGCCTCAAGTGCAACTTCAACATCGAGATCGTCGGCGAGCTCTGCATCATCTGCGGCGGCTGCGTCGACGTGTGCCCGATGGACGTCATCCACATGGTGGACATGTCCGACGTCGTCGACGATGGCGCCATCCCGGCCGTCGGCGAGGCGAAGAAGTGGGGCCAGGGCGTCGCCTTCTTCCTCGATGAGACCGCCTGCATCCGCTGCGCGCTCTGCGTCATCCGCTGCCCGACCGACGCGATCACGATGAACCGCTACGGCGCGGTGATGCCGGCGGTCGGCAAGACGCTGCCCAAGGAGTCGCTCGACGACGAGGTGCACCTCGATCTCACGGTCGGCGCGGGCAGATCGATCCGGCCGCTACCTATGTACGATCCCGCACGCGCGGCCGGCCACAAGAACGGGAACGGCCACGTCTCGCACGACGGCCACGGCGTGACCGAACGACAGAAGGAGCACGTCCACTAGATGCTCGAGGTCCCGATGCAGGTCTGGCAGCGCGTGAAGCAGGGCGCGCTATGGCGCTCGCTGTTCCGTCACGGCTATCCGGATTCACGCAAGAACCAGTCGCTCGCGGTGTTCACGAACGTCTTCCTCCACCTGCATCCGGTGAAGGTGCGGCGTCACGCGCTCGCGATCCCCTACACGTGGTGCATGGGCGGACTGTCGTTCTTCCTCTTCCTCGTGCTGACGCTGACGGGGACGCTGCTGATGTTCTATTACCGGCCCACCACGGAGTGGGCGTACTCGGACATCAAAGACCTCGAGACCGTCGTCATCTTCGGCCAGCTGCTGCGGAACATGCACCGCTGGGCCGCGCACGGCATGGTGATCACGGTGTTCCTGCACATGATCCGCGTCTTCTACACGGGGTCGTACAAGCCGCCGCGTGAGTTCAACTGGGTCGTCGGCGTGCTGCTGTTCACGTTCACGATCTTGCTTTCGTACACCGGCTATCTGCTCCCGTGGGATCAGCTCGCGCTGTGGGCGGTGACCGTGGGCTACGAGATCGCCAGGGCGACCCCAGCCGTGGGCGACGAGGTCGCCTTCATCGTCTTCGGTGGCTATCAGCTCGGTCCCAACGCGCTGCTGCGCTTCTACGCGCTTCACGTCGTGGGGCTCCCGCTCCTGACCGGATTCCTTATCGCGATCCACTTCTGGCGCATCCGCAAAGATGGGGGCATCAGCGGACCCCTATGAGTCGTCCGAAGCTGTCCCGCGCCGACGGGTCCTGCCACGCTCCGGGCGTCGCCCTCCCCTCGCGCGGGCTGGCTCCCCGGGCCGCAGTGCACGGTGCGCCAACTTACCAAGGCGTCCGGGGCCCCTCAGCCCGCGCTTCGGTGAGGACGACCGCCCTGCGCGTGTCACCCGTCGGCGCTGACGTCCGATGACGGCTCCCAGGGGTCCGCAGCCCTTCCCAGGACAGGAGAAGCGCCTAAGGCTGCTCGCCTTCGTGCGGCAGGACTCGGTGGTACGCGTCGACAAGCGCGTCGAGGACACGGCGATGGTGTGGCCGCATCTGCTCGTCATCGAGTTCATCGCCGCGATGATCTGGTCGCTCGGCCTCTTCGTGATCTCCGCGCTCTTCAACGCTCCGCTGCAGGACCACTCGACCGTGGACTGCACGCCGAACCCGTCGAAGGCGCCGTGGTACCTGCTCAACCTGCAGGAGCTGCTGCTCCACATGGACAAGGGTCTGGCGGGCGTCGTCGTCCCGACCCTGTGGCTCGTGTTCATGGCGGCCATCCCGTACATCGACCGCGACCGCGCCGGCATCGGACACTGGTTCACCAACGAGGTCGGCAAGCGCAGCGCCATCTTCGCCGCGATCTTCACCGGCGTGATCGTCTCCGCGCTCATCGCGATCGATGCCGTCATCAAGGTGGACCGCCGTGTCACAGATCCCGCGACCGGCGTCAAGACCGGCTGGCCGGGGTACGCCGAGTTCGCGAGCCAGTACTTCCCGGGCGGGCGCGAGCTCATCCCGAACTACGTCATCCCCATCGCGCTCATGCTCATCCTCCCGGTCGTGCTGGTGATGCTCGTGAAGCGACTGTTCGGCGGGGGCACGCGCGAGTGGATGATCGCCATCTATACCGGCTTCGTCGTCACCTTCGTCGTCCTGACCGTCGTCGGAACGTCGCTCCGCGGTCCGGGTATGGACCTCTACGCACCGTGGGCGTTGCCGGAAACGCACCAGTGCTTCGCTCCGGAGGAATGACGCCGTGATCCGACCGCACGACGAGACCTCGATCGCACGCGGTGGGCTGCTGACGCGCGTGAAGCGGCGGCAGCTGCTGCGGATCGGCTTCCTCACGGCGACGCTCCTGGCGGTGACCGAGCTCTCGGCGGCGTTCCTGCCGTTCTTCCGCGTCATCAAGATCGAGGGCCTTGGCGCGAAGATCCCGGCGGGCAACAAGACCGACATCCTCGCGCGGTTCCAGGCGACGCAGGACGAGCCGCAGCTCAATCAACAGGGCCGTTTCTTCCTGATCCACGGGCCCGGCGCGATCGCGGCGGCGTACGTGAAGTGCACCCATCTCGGGTGCACCGTCCCGTACACCAAGAGCGAGGGCCAGTTCCACTGCCCGTGCCACGGCTCCATCTACGACAAGAACACCGCGCTCGTCACCGGCGGGCCCGCGCCGCGCGGCCTCGATCTGTTCAACCTCTCCGAGACCGCGACCGGCTCGATCATCGTCGACACCAACCCGCTCAACGTGCTCAAGCGCCCCGACAACCAGTGGGATCCGGAGCACGTGCAGGTGACGGACTCCTGATGGACCTCAACGTCATCCTGGCGGTCGCGAGCATCCTGCTGTTCATCGCACTGCTGGCGTACTTCGGTTTCATCATCTACCACCAGCAGCAGGTCGAGCCGGAGGAGAGGCCTGCGACCGGCGTCGAGCTGCTGCGCCAGCACTACGATCCGGGCGACACCGTCGAGCAGCCCACGCCGTACTGGGTGGCGCCCATCCCGGCCGCGCCCGACCCGCTGGAGATCGCCGGCAACCTCGACCGGAAGATCCTGGCCGGCGGCGTGATGCTCTTCGCGCTCTTCGGTCTCGTCGGTGGCTACCTGCTGCTGCAGATCATTCCCGAGGGACCGCTCTCGCTGCGAGCCGCGGCGTCGGAGCGGCAGCTCGAGCACTCGATCGAGCGAGGTAAGAACCTGTACGCGAACTTCTGCTACCCGTGCCACGGCAAGACCGGCCTCGGGAACGGCGAGAACGACAAGGACGGGAAGCCCCTTCCGGGCAAGCCGCTCAACACCTCGGCGAACAAGTACGAGACCCTCCAGGCCGATCCCGCACGTCTCGATACGCGCGAGGATTTCCTGCGGCTCATCATCGCGCGCGGTAAGCAGAACACGCCGCCCGCGTACTCGATGCCAGCCTGGCACCAGACCGAGGGGGGTCCGTTCAACAACGAGCAGATCACCCAGCTCGTGAACTTCATCATGCGCGGCACCGACGAGGACTGGCAGGACATCGTCACCATCCGTACGCATCTTCCGGGCGTCGAGACGGCGGACGTTGAACCGCCGCCGCCACCGCCGGTGCTCAGCGGCGGGGAGGCCGCGCGTGCGTACTGCACGACGTGCCACAGCTTCGACCAGGGCACGCCAAGCACGGTGCCACTCGCGCCCAACCTCTGGGACTACGGCGTGAAGGGGCCGATCAACGACGAGCTGAAGCGCCTGCGCGACTCTGGAGACCCGGACTGGCTCTTCAAGTGGGTGGCCAACGCGCAGAAGATCAAGCCCGGCGTCATCATGCCCCCGTGGCTGAACACCGAAGGCGGCACGTTGGACGAGCCGACGGTCCGCTCGATCGTCGAGTACCTGCAGGGCCTCGGGAAATAGCGTGATCGCCGAGGTCGGAGAGTCCACCGAGTTCTACATGGTGTTCGTGAGCACCGTGATCCTCATCGCTCTGCTCTACTTCCTGCAGAAGTGGTGGACCACCTACCGGTAGGCACGGAGGCCCAGCGACCGCCGCCGCGGCAGGCCACGCTCGCGCTCCTCGTCGGCCGGATCACGACCATCAAGCTCGCGTACTGGGCCGCGATCACCGTGTTCGAGCTCGCGATCCGGCTCGTCCTCCGCATGCCCGACGAGCGCTTCGTCGCCTCGGTGGTATTTGCCGCGCTCGCGACTTTAGTGGCACTGATCTGGGCACGGCACGCCGCGCGCGCGGTCGACGCTCGCGTCGGGGCGCTGCCGCGCTCGATCCCCACCATCGCGACGACGTTCGTTGCCGCGTCGGTCGTGGCATCGCCGGCCAGCCTTCCGCTGCTGCTCGTCGAGCGACAGCGCTCGATCGAAGACTGCCCGGGATCGATCACCTGTCATCCGGAGACCCTGTGGCTTTGGGTCGTGACACTGGCCGTCGGATTCATCATCATCCCCGCTGTGTTCGCCGCATCACTCAGATCGAGTCGCTAGGTAGGCTGTCCACCCAGTCCCATGTGGCATGCTTCGCCGCCGGTGGGTAAGCGTGTCCTCGTGGTCGATGACGATGCGAGCATCCGTGAGCTTCTGTCGACGGCACTGGAGGACGACGGTTACGAAGTGGTGCCCGCGACGAACGGGCAGGACGCGCTCGCGGTGTGCGAGCGCTGGCGACCCGACGTCATCGTGCTCGATCTCATGATGCCGGTCATGGACGGCTGGACGTTCGCGAAACGCCTGCGCGAAAAGGACGAGATCCCGATCGTCGTCCTGTCAGCCGCGAACGATCTCGCTCGTCATGGGAAGACCGTCGGCGCGACCGAGGTGGTCGGCAAGCCGTTCGATCTCGATCAGCTCCTCCCGAAGGTCGCTCGCGCGGCCGAGTCCGTCTAGCTCTTCCTAGACTGGGCCGCCGTGAGGTCGGCCCCCTGGCGTCCCGTCGCGGCGTTGGCCCTCGTTCTTTTCCCGACGGCGATCCTCGCGGCGCTGCTCGCCGATCCCCAGCGCAATGCGCCGGTCTTCATACCGGTGGAGCACTTCGTCATCACGACGAACGTATCGATCGTCGCCCTGCTCGTCGCGATCTTCGTCGCGCGCGCGGCACTTGATGCGGGGCACTACCGCAGCCTGCTCGTGGCGGTGGGCTTCCTGTGCATGGCGGGCATATTCATGGTCCATGGGCTCTCGACACCGGACGTGCTGCAGCGCGGCGACAAGCGCGACGACGCCGGCCTCGTGGTCGGCGTATCCGCTCAGCTTGCGCTCACGGCAGCCGCGCTGTTCTTCGCCATGCGCTACACGCCGGTGGCCGCGCTACTGCAGCGACGCGTCCCCGCCCGCGCGCTGCTCGGCCTGATCGTCGCCGCGATCGGTCTGTACGCGTTCGCGGCGATCGGCCGACCCGAGGTCTTCGGCGGTCTCGCGCGCTGGATCCTCGTCGGTGGCGGCGCGTACGCCGACTACGACCCGAGCGCGTACGGTACGCCGTTCGCGCCACCCGACGTGTACGGCGGCGCGGGCCTGGTGCCGTACGTCTTCTCCGGGAGCACGCTTCTCCTGTACGGGATCGCGGCCTGGTCGCAGGGGCGCGACTACGTCCGCACGCGCCTGCCGATGCAGGGCGCGCTCGCGGCGTCGTACGTGCTGCTCGGGCAGGCGCAGCTCTCACAGTTCCTCGGCCCGGTGTGGACGCTGTCCTGGTGGGAGTACCACGCGCTCATGTTCGCGGCGACGGTGATCGCGCTCGGAGCGCTCTTCCTGGAGCTCGACCGCCGGCGCGGGCTCGAGCGTTTCCTCCCGCCGACGGTGGTCGAGCGCGTCATCGGCGGCGACCCGTTTCGTCTTGAAGGCGACCGGCAGACGGTGACGATCCTGTTCGCGGACCTGCGCGGGTCGACGGCCCTCGCCGAGCGGCTCACGCCCGAGCAGGTGATCTCGGTGATCAACGTCTATCTGCGGGTGATGGCGCGCGCCGTCATCGATGCGGGCGGGATACTCGACAAGTTCACCGGCGACGGGCTCATGGCGATCTTCGGCGCGATGGGCGATCCCGCGCACGGCGCGCCGGCCGCGGCGCGCGCCGCGCTCGCGATCCGTGCGAACGTCACCACGCTGAACGCCGAGCGTGAGCGGTCCGGCGAGCCGGTGGTCCGGTTCGGCGTGGGGATGCACACCGGCGACGTCGTGCTCGGCGCGATCGGCCTGCCGGAGCGGTCGGACTT
>DATEDV010000260.1:0-4121 GCA_035281485.1 Candidatus Limnocylindria bacterium
CGGGAGTAGCTCAGCTGGAAGAGCATGAGTTTTCCAAACTCAGGGTCGCGGGTTCGAGCCCCGTCTCCCGCTCAGATCCTTAACCGCGTCTCATCCTTGAGCCAGGTTGTCCATATCGGCTCGTCGCGTGAGTGCGACCTAGACTCGTGACGGTGACGATCTCCGCGGCCGACGTACGTCGCGCCCTTCCCGCCATCGGTGACATTCGAAGAACCGACCTTGTTACGTTGTGCGTGGACGTCTGGCGCTACGTTTCCGAGCGCAATCCCGCGTGGACCGACATCGAGCGGCTCCCTCTCCATCCCACGATGCCGATCGCCGCACACGGCAATCTGGTGAAGCACATCGTCGCGATGGTCCGTATCTCCGAGGCGCTCGTGCCGATCTACCGCGAGCTCTGGCAGCAGGAGCTCGACCTCGACACGTTCCGCGCGGCGTCGTACATCCACGATGCGGCGAAGGTCATCGAGTTCAGCGAGAAGGACGGCGGCGTCACGGCGATCCCGGGATACAACCACGCGATCGAGGCGGGCCGTATCGTGCGCGAGCTCGGCGGACCCGAACCGCTCGCGCATATGGTCGAGGCACACTCGTTCGCGGGCGCGCTCGTCGCCCCACGCACGCGCGATGCGCAGCTGTTCCTGCTGCTCGACCCGATGTGTCTCAATGTGTTCCCCGAGCAGGGGACGGGAGTGATCGAGCGCCATCTGAAGGCGAACGGCTGGGAGGATCCAGGCACTCTCGCGAAGTACCGGTCTCCGGCCTAGGGGTTCAGATCAGCGGCAGCGAGAACCAGAAGCGCGTCGTGCCCGCAGACGACTCCGCGCCGACGCGACCGCCGCCGAGCTCGACGAGCTGCTTCACGATCGCAAGGCCGATGCCGGCGCCGCCACGAGCGCGATCGCGCGACCTTTCGACACGGAAGAACCGGTCGAACACACGCGGCAGATCCGCGGCGGGAATGCCGTCGCCGGAGTTGGTGACGGCGACGACGACCTCGTTCTGGCGCGGCGTTGCGCCGACGATCACCCGACCGCCGTCCGGCGTATAGCGGGTGGCGTTCTGGAGCAGGTTCGCCAGGACCTGCGCGAGATGATCGGGATCCGCGCGTACCTGTAACCCTGCCGGCACGCTCCGCTCCCAGCGAATGTGCCGGCGTTCGAATGTCGGCTCGACGAGTTCGACGGCACTGGAGATCGCCGCGGCGAGGTCGACGTCACGAGGCTCGGGCGGGCGTGTGCCGAGATCCCCCTCCGCGAGCGCGTCGAGCGAGCGCGAGAGGCGCACAAGGCGATCGACCTCCTCCTGAAGTGACTCGAACGTCGCTCGGCTCGGGGAGATGACATCGTCACGAAGTGCCTCGAGGTAGCCGCGGAGGTTCGTCAGCGGTGTCCGAAGCTCGTGGGCGGCATTGGCCACGAACTCCTGCCGCAGCTTCTCGTGCTCGGCAAGGCGCTCGGCCATGTCGTTGAAAGACACGGCGAGAGATGTCACCTCGACAGGTCCCTCGCCGGCGACCCGAACGCTGAGGTCGCCGTCGGCGATGGCGCGCGCCGCGAGTCCCAGGCGGCGGAGCGGCCCCGCGAGCCAGCGCCCCAGCAGCGCCGCGACGGCAACACTCAAGACCGCGGCACCTGCTACGGCAACGACGAAGAACACCGTCACGGTCTGGTCGAACATCGCGCGCGCGCCGGCCACCGACTCGCCGTGTTCGATCATCAACTGCTCGAAGGTGCGCTGACCGAAGACGAGCACACCCGCCGCGATCACCGCTACGGCGAGGAAGACCACCGCAAGACATGCGACGACGATGCGCACCGCGAAGCCATTCATCGCGCGGCGAGCACGGCGCGGTAGCCGACGCCGCGCACCGTCGTCACGTAGCGCGGACGCTCCGGATCATCGCCCAGCTTCTCGCGCAGGCGCCGGACGTACACATCGACGGTTCGGTCGACCGCATCGACCGCGCCGTCGCCGTAGAGCGCGTTCAGCAACGCCTCGCGGTCCAGCACGCGTCCACCCGCGCTCACCAGCGCGGCCAGGATCCGGAATTCAGCGAGACTGAGGAGGATCGTCTCCCGGTCGCGCAGGACCTCGTGGCGATCGATGTCGATCACGAGATCCGCGAGCCGAAGCGGATCACGCCCGACCTGTCCTCGCGCGTCGGCCCGGCGCAGGATCGCCTTGACCCTCATGACCAGCTCTGCGGGTGAGAAGGGCTTCGCCAGATAGTCGTCGGCGCCCTCACTGAGCCCGGCGATGCGATCGGCGGCGGTGCCGCGAGCCGAGAGCATCAACACCGCGACGTCAGAGTTACGTCGTAGGAGCCGCGTGACCGCAAGGCCGTCGACCTCGGGAAGCATCACGTCGAGCACGATCAACGACGGGCGCTGCTCGCGCGCCGCTTCGAGCGCGGAGCGACCGTCCACGGCCGAGATCACCCGGTATCCCTCGCGCTCCAGATACGTGCGGACCAGCTGCACGATCTTCGCATCGTCGTCCACCACCAGGATCGTGGCCGCACTCGAGCCGCTCACCTGCAGGTGAAAGTAGCGGCCGCATCGTGACATTCCCATGACACCAAGCGAACGGTCGGCGTCATCGGCGTGTCATCGACGTTCTCTACGGTCGCTCCAGCTTTCCGATAAGGAGTGGTCATGAAACGGATTCTGCTCGCGACCGCGTTCCTCGCGATCCTCGTCGCCTCCGCGGCGACGCCGGCGGCGGCACAGCCTGCACGTGGTGCCGTGTACGTGGCGAGCCAGGGACTCTGTTACGACACGTTCGTCAGCGCGGAGACGCTGCCGGACCAGGGGCCCTTCCAGCTCATCGCGCCGTCGACGATCTGCGGTCCAGGCACGTCGATGACGCAGTTCGGTCCCGGGGATCCCGGTTACGTCGGCGGCCGCTGGGTCAGGCCCGACGGTACCCACTTCCTCTGCCCGCTCGTCGGAGGCGGCTACCCGCCGCCGCAGTGAGCTCTTGCGGAGCGCGCCGCGGGCGGCGCGCTCCGCATCGCATCCCGCTTGGGCTCAGGTCAGCCGCCATCGCGCCGGCGCACCGTCGATCTCCTCCACGCGCGCGCTGCGCTCCAGGTGACGCAGATGCGCCAGCGTTTCCGCGAGCGCGAACCTCTCCTCGTGCGGCGATCGGAGAACCGGGAAGAGCGTTCGGGCGATGACGTACGCCGGGAGCTCCGCGGACCCGATCGCCTG
This sequence comes from Candidatus Limnocylindria bacterium, assembly GCA_035281485.1. Classification (GTDB taxonomy): domain Bacteria; phylum Chloroflexota; class Limnocylindria; order P2-11E; family P2-11E; genus CF-39. The sequence goes on from DATEDV010000260.1 coordinate 3,216, forward strand.
CGCCGTGGCTTCGAGTCGCGCCGCGTGATGGGAGAGCAGCTCATCGACGCGACCGGGAAGGTCGTCGAACGGATCGCCGTGCGCCGGCAACACGCGCTTCACCGGTAGGTCGCGCAGCCGCGCCAACGCCGTGAGGAAGTCGCCGAGCGGATCGTCGCGCGACGATGGGTACAGACCGATGTTCGAGGTGATGCGGGGAAGGACGTGATCGCCGGCGAAGAGGACGCCTTCGCGTCCGTCGATGAGCACCGCGTGATAGTCGGTGTGTCCGGGCGTCCAGCGCAGCGTCGTCGCGCGACCACCCAGGTCGACATCCTCCCCGTCCTCGACGCCTGCGACGTGCTCCACGTCGTCGACCCGCTGCCCCATCGCGATCCAGGCCTGCCGCATGCCCTCGTCGACGTCGTGCGGCATGCCATGACGCGCGAACCACGCGTAGGTCGCGTCGATGGCCTCGTGACCCTTCGACCACACGCGACGGGCCGCGGCTATCTCCGGTGTGTGCATCACGACCTCGGCTCCAGCGCGCTCGAGCGTCCCCGCCATACCCATGTGGTCGGGATGCAGATGCGTGACGAACACGCGCGTCACGTCGTCGAACGCGATCCCGGCATCCGCGAGACCCGCGCGCAGCGCCTGCTCGGCGTCGCTCGTGTGAAGCCCCGTGTCGACGAGAGCCCAACCATGCGCTCCCTCGACGAGGTAGGCGTTGACGATGGGCAGGCCGCGGATCGGAAGAGGGATCGGGATCCGCCGGACGCCCGGCGCGACAAGCTCGCTCAGCGCGTGATGGGACCGCGGGAGGTCACCATCGGTACAATGGAAGCCTCCGGCCCGTTCGTCTAGCGGCCCAGGACACTGCCCTCTCAAGGCAGAGACCACCGGTTCGAATCCGGTACGGGCTAC
>DATEDV010000261.1:0-4821 GCA_035281485.1 Candidatus Limnocylindria bacterium
TGAACGACGTCGTGCACCGCGGGCGCTTCCTGACGTTCGTGTTCGACGACAACACGCGGCTCGTGATCAACCCGATGCTGTCCGGCCTCTTCGACATCGTGTCGACCGAGGCGAAGATCCGCGCGACGACGGCGTTCGCGCTCACGTTCGACGGGATCGGTTCCGGCGCTCCGCTCAAGGACGCGCGCGACCTCCGCTATCGCGACGAGACGCGCATGGGCAAGGTCTACCTGGTCGACCACAACGCGAGCACGGCGGATCTCCCGGGCTTCGACCGCCAGGGTCCCGAGGCGGGCGCGCTGCCCTGGAACGCCGACGAGTTCGCGCGCCGCGCGCGGGCGACGCGGCGCGAGCTGCGGAACCTCCTCATGAGCGGCGATTTCGTCGCCGGGATCGGCAACGCCTACGCCGACGAGATCCTGTGGCAGGCGAAGCTGCATCCGAAGCGCCGCGTCGCCACGCTGGACGACGGCGAGATGGATCGGCTGTTCGGTGCGCTGCGCGAAACGCTGTCGAGCGCCGCCGCGATCGTCGAGAACGAGCTGCCGCCGGAGCTCGGCACGAAGATCCGCACGCACATGAAGATCCGTGGGAAGGTCGGGGATCCCTGCGCGCGCTGCGGGACGAAGATCGTGCGCACGCGCCATGGGCTCGACGAGATGTTCGTGTGTCCCAAGTGTCAGCCGCCGCCGAAAGGCCAGCTGCGCTGACCTCGCTTCAGCGCGCCGGCGTTCTCGCGGCGCTGCTCAACCCGCGGGCGTCGCGACGGGCGCCGTCAGGGTGCCGTGTGCGCCGGTCGCGCGGCCGATCCACTCGGCGGCCTGATCGGCGGGCATCGGTCGGGCGACGAGGAAGCCCTGGATCGCGTCGCAGCCGAGCGCGGTGAGCCGCTGGCGTGTTTCGGTGTTCTCGACGCCCTCGGCGACGACCGCGTAGCCGAGACCGTGACCGAGCTCCACCGTCGCGCGCACGATCGTCGCGCTCGACTCGTCGTCGACCATACCGATCACGAACGACCGGTCGATCTTGATCTCGTCGAGCGGCAGCCGGTTGAGATACGCGAGCGACGAATAGCCGATGCCGAAGTCGTCGAGCGCGATGTGCACGCCCATCGCGCGGAGCGAATCCATGGTCTGAAGAGCGCGCTGGGGGTCGGCGGCGAGCACCGTCTCGGTCATCTCGAGGCGCAGGAGGTCCGGTCGCGCGTCCCAGCGCTGTAGCAGCTGCGCGATCGTCTGCGGCAGCTGCGGGTCGTGGATGTTGCGCATCGAGAGGTTGACCGCGATCGGCATGCGCAGCCCCGCAAGCTCCCACGCGCGCGCCTGCCTGATCGCCTCGGTGAGCACGGTGCGTGTGAGACGCTTGATCAGGCCGGTGCGCTCCGCGAGCGGGATGAACTCGTCCGGTCCGACGAGACCGCGCTTCGGATGCATCCAGCGGACCAGCGCCTCGACGCTCGTCACGGCACCGCTGCGCAGATCGACCTGCGGCTGGTAATAGAGGACGAGCTCGCCCTCGTCCACCGCGCGCCGCAGGTCCGACATCAGCGCGAGCCGTCCCGCGCCGTCGCGCTCGTGCTCGGCGGAGAACACGGCCAGTCCGGCGAGCGAACCCTTCGCGGCGTACATCGCGACGTCGGCACGTTGGATGAGCTGCTCCGCCTGCGTCCCGTGCGCGGGCGCCACGGCGACGCCGACGCTGGCGCCGATGTCCAGCGTCTCGCCCTCGAGCGGGAAGGCCTGCTCGAGCGCCGCGAGCAGCTTCTGCGCGACGCGCGCTGCGCCCGTCTCGTCAGTGCCCGGCAGCAGGATCGCGAACTCGTCACCGCCCAGCCGTGCGACCGTGTCGGCCGCGCGCAGGTTGGCCGCCAGGCGCGGGCCGATCTGGCGCAGCAGGTCATCGCCGACGGCGTGGCCGAGGCTGTCGTTCACCGCCTTGAAGTCGGTGAGATCCATCATCAGCAGCGCGACGGGCTCGCCCGTGCGCGGCAGGCGCAGGAGCAGCTGCTGCAGGCGCTCGATGAGCAGCGCGCGATTCGGCAGGCCCGTCAGCAGATCGTGGAACAGCTGGTACTCGCGCTGCTTGCGAAGCTCGAGCAGCTCGCGGATCGCGCCCGACATGATGAGCGCGACGAGCAGGAAGATCGAGACCGAGAACGCGACGCGCTGGAGCTGGATGTCGTAGCCGAAGGTCGCCTGGCGCCATCCGACGATGACCAGATACGCGGCCGTCACGATCGTCGTCGCGGCGAGCGCGCCCATCCGGCCGAAGCGGAAGGCCGATCCGATGATGATGAGCACGCCCACCACCCACGCGTTCCACTGCGGGTCCGCCGCGAAGATGGCGATGGCGTAGACGACGACGGACGAATCGACGATGAAGCTGAAGCGGGCGACGCGCTCGTATCCGGCGGCGGTTCGCGCACCCTCGACGAGCCGCGTGTTGATGAGCGTCCAGGCGAGAAGGCCCGCGCCGAGGATGAGCACGTGAGCCGGAGCGAGGCTGGGGAACAGCGGTCCGAGAGCGAAGACGAGCAGGGCGCCCGCGAGCCGCGCCACCTGGAACGTGCGCTCCAGTCGGCGGTCCTCGAACAGCGCATCCTCCACAACAGCCACCCGGAGCGTGAGGCTAAATGCCTGACTGGTCGCTGTCGGGTGCCTGCGGTATCAAGGCGGTGCCGCCCATACTGGCGCCAATCCCGCGCCGGAGGTCAGCATGCCGAACACCGTCCTCGTGACGCGCGAGCCGCCGATCGCGGTGGTCCAGCTCGACCGGCCGGACGTCCTCAACGCGCTCAACGAAGAGCTGCTCGGCGACCTCGTTGCGGCCCTGGAGGAGCTCGACGACGATACGGAGGTCCGCTGCATCGTTCTCACGGGGAGCGACCGCGCGTTCGCCGCCGGCGCGGACATCAAGGAGAACTTCGTCACCGCGACGCCGGTGACGATGCTGGCGCAGGACCTCACCGCGCGGTGGGAGGCCATCCGCCGGGTGAGGACGCCGATCATCGCCGCCGTCTCCGGCTTCGCGCTGGGGGGCGGCTGCGAGCTCGCGATGACCTGCGACATCATCGTCGCGTCGGAGACCGCCAAGTTCGGCCAGCCCGAGATCAATCTTGGGATCATTCCCGGCGCCGGCGGCACGCAGCGCCTCACCCGCGCGGTCGGAAAGTGGGTCGCGAACGAGCTGATCCTCACCGGCCGCTTCGTCGGGGCGCAGGAGGCCAAGTCGATCGGCCTCGTCGCGCAGGTCTATCCCGCGGCGAGCTGGCTGCAGGACGCCAAGGCGCTCGCGCGCACGATCGCAGAGAAGGCGCCGGTCGCCGCGCGGCTCGCGACTGAGGCGGTGGACCTCGCCTGGAACTCGACGCTCGACGCCGGTCTCGAGTTCGAGCGCAAGGCCTTCTACCTCCTGTTCGCGACCGAGGACAAGCGGGAAGGCGTCGATGCGTTCGTGAACAAGAGGAAGGCGAACTTCAAGGGAAAGTGACATGCCCTGGCGACGCTTCTACGCCGGCCGCAGGGACCTGCTCCGCTTCCTGGCTCTCGTGCTCGCAGAGCCGGACGTCGAGATCCTCGAGACCTACTCCGTGCCGGATCGGGAGCTGCGCCGCTTTCCCGACCTCGCCGCGCTCGAAGCCGAGCCGATGATCGGCGTCGATCGCCCTGGCACAGGCGCGGCGGTGCAGCTCGCGCTGTGGTCGCGCGCCGTCGCGACGGCGCCGCGCCTGTCGCGGATCGATCTGCGCCCGGGTGCCGTACCGGGCGCGACGTTCCGCTTCACCGTGGATAGCCCGGCGCTGTTCTGGCTGAACTGCGGCGGTCGCGGCGACGCCGCGCTATCCGCATCGGCGCTCGGCTGGTTCACGCGCTCCGAGGCCGAGCGCAAGTTCGCCGGCTCGGTGCCGCTCGACAGCGTCATCTGGCCGGCGCACCAGCGTCTCGGCCGCCGGCTACGCGCGCTCATCGAGCGTGACCTCGCGGTCGGCCGTTCCGGTGATCTACCAGTCCTGGCCGAGGCGATGGAGCTGCGGCGCGCCGGACTGCGGCTCGGCCGATGACGACGCGCGCACCGCTGCGTACGGAGCGCGACGGCGGGCTCACCGTCATCACGCTCGATCGGCCCGACGTGTTGAACGCGTTCGACGAGACGCTCACCAGCGCGCTCTCCGCGGCGATCATGGACACCGCCAGCGACGCATCGGTGCGGGCGGTCGTCATCACCGGCGCCGGACGGGCGTTCTCCGCCGGGCAGGACCTGCGCGACCGCGCGATGCAGGTCGACTCGGGTGCGGAGCTGCGCCTCGGCGACGAGCTCCGCCGCCGCTACCACCCGCTCATCGCGGCGATCCGCGAGATGCGCAAGCCGGTGATCGCCGCGGTCAACGGCGTCGTCGCCGGTGCCGGGCTCGGGATCGCGGTCGCGTGCGACGTCCGTGTCGCTGCGTCGTCCGCGGTGTTCCGCGCGGCGTGGAGCCGCGTCGGTCTCGTGCCGGACGCCGGCTCGGCGTTCTTCCTTCCGCGGCTGGTCGGGTGGGGAAGGGCGATCGACATGATCCTCACCGGCGAGCCCGTCGCCGCCGACGAGGCGCTGCGCATCGGTCTCGTGACACGCGTCTGGCCCGACCCGGATTTCGCCGACGGCTGGCGCGCCTATGCGCGCGCGCTCGCGGAGGGTGCGACGGAGGCGTACGCGCTCACCAAGGAGGGCCTCAACGCCGCGTGGGACCGCGACTTCGCGTCGTTCCTCGATCTCGAGTCGTCGCTGCAGGACCGCGCGGGCCGCACGCGGGATTACGCGGAGGGCGTGCGCGCGTTCGCG
>DATEDV010000262.1:0-10399 GCA_035281485.1 Candidatus Limnocylindria bacterium
GAGCACGAGCACGCCTCCTTCACCGTCAGACGTCGCATGTGCGAGCGCGCCCGCGATCTTCCTCCCCTCGACCTGTACGTCGTTGGGCCATTCTAGGTGTGCATCCACGTCCGCAAGCGCCTCGAGCGCGCGCGCGACCGCGACACCGGCGAGCGCCGCGAACAGCGCCGGCGCCGCGGGAGCCGGCCGCAGGACCCATGACGCGAGCAGGCTCGTGCCCTTCGCCGCCACCCACGCGCGACCGCGCGTTCCCTGCCCCGCGGTCTGCATGTTCGCGACGACGACACCGCGCGTCGCGCCCTGGGACGCGAGCTCGCGCGCGCGCGTCTGGGTCGATGGGAGCACGTCGTGGTACTCGATCATGCGTCCGAGCTCGCGGGCGAGCGCCGAACGCACCGCCGCGTCGGCGAGCAGTGGCAGACGCGCTATCGGAGCACCTGCGCGCCGGCGGCGCGGACGCGCACGACGCGCCCACGCCCTGGGACGCCGGCGGTCACCGCGGCCTCCTCCATCGCGGAGACGACACGTGCTGCGAGGCGCGTCGGCGCGACCGCGAGCACGCTGGGTCCCGCGCCGGAGAGTGCTGCCCCGAACGCGCCCGCGCCGCGCGCCGCCACGATGATCTCGCCGAGCGCGGGCACAAGACTCGTGCGTGCGGGCTGATGCAGACGGTCGTTCATCGCGAGGGCGAGCAGCGCACCGTCGGCGCGCATCACGGCGGCGATGAGCGCCGCGCCGTGCGCGACGTTGAAGACCGCGTCGGCGCGCGAGACCTGCGGCGGGAGCACCGCGCGCGCCTCCTCCGTCGAGAGCGGCTGCCCGGGTATGAGGAGACACACGCGCCAGCTTCGCGGGAACACCAGGCGCGTGGCGACGGGTCCCGCGGCGTCCGGCAGCGCGACGGTGAACGCGCCGTACAGCGCGGCCGCGACGTTGTCGGCGTGGCCCTCGACCTCGCTCGCGATCCGCAGCAGCGTGCGGCGGTCGAACGGCTCGCCGAGCATCGCGTTCGCCGCGACGGCGCCGCCCACGATCGCCGCGGCGCTCGAGCCGAGACCGCGCGCGGTGGGGATCGCCGAGCGCTGGATCACATGGTGCGCCGCGAGCTCGCGGCCCGCGGTCTTCGCGGCCGCGCGCGCCGCGACGACGAAGAGGTTCGCGTCGTCGGCCGGGATGCCCTGGCCATCCCCCTCGACCGTGACCGACCACGCGCGGGCGGGTCGCAGCTCGAACTCCGCAAGCAGCGGCAGCGCGAGCGCGAACGAGTCGAAGCCCGGGCCGAGGTTCGCGCTGGACGCGGGCACGCGGATGCGCAGCTCGCTCACGTGCGGCTACTACGCGCGCGACGCGTGCGCGATCGCGCCCATCACCGCGTCGGCGGTGGCATCCACTTCGACCACCTCGCGGCTCAGCGAACGCGCGGTATCCGGGTCCTTGAGACCGTTGCCCGTGAGAACGCAGACGACGCTCGAGACGTCCCGCAGTCCACCCGCGCGCGCGCGCTTGCGCAGCCCCGCCACGGCGGCGGCGCTCGCGGGCTCGACGAAGATGCCCTCGCGGCGCGCCAGGTCGCGGTACGCATCCATGATCTGGGCGTCGCTCACGGCGTCGATCGCGCCGCCCGACTCGTCGCGCGCGCGGATCGCTCCCTGCCACGACGCCGGCGCGCCGATGCGGATCGCCGTGGCGATCGTCTCCGGCTCCGCGACAGGCTGACCGCGCACGATCGGCGCGGCGCCCTCCGCCTGCCACCCGAACATCAGCGGCCGGCGGCTCGCCATCCCGGCGCCGGCGGCCTCGACGAATCCGCGCCAGTACGCGGTGATGTTCCCGGCGTTCCCGACCGGGATGAAGAGCGCGTCGGGCGCGTCGCCGAGGCTCTGGCAGAGCTCGAACGCGGCCGTCTTCTGGCCGTCCAGACGGTGCGGATTGACCGAATTGACCAGGGTCGCCTCGCCCTGCGAGGCGAGCTCCCTGACCACGGCCAGCGCGGCGTCGAAGGGTCCGCGGACCGCGACGACGGTGGCGCCGAACGCGATCGCCTGCGCGAGCTTGCCGAGCGCGACGTACCCGGAGGGCAGCACGACGGTACAGGGCAGGCCGGCGCGGGCCGCGTATGCGGCGGCCGACGCGGCGGTGTTCCCGGTGGACGCGCAGAGCACCGCGCCGGAGCGCTCCTCGAGCGCCTTGGCGACGGCGACGACCATGCCGCGGTCCTTGAAGGACCCGGTCGGGTTCGCCCCCTCGACCTTCAGCCAGACGGCATCGATGCCGGTCTCGCGCTCGAGCGAGGGCGCGCGTACCAATGGCGTGTCGCCTTCGCCCAGCGTGAGCCGCGGCGTGCGCGGCGTCACGGGGAGATACGCGGCGTAACGGTCGATCAGACAGACCGCTGGTGTCACGGCGGGATGGTAGCCCTCCTGCGACTCCATACCATGAGCGTCGTGAATCTCAACGAACGCGAACACCAGCTCCTCCAGGTGCTGGTCGTGCTCGCGATCGTGTATCTGGCGCTCCAGGTGTTCGGGCTCGGGTGGATCGCGATCGCACAGGTCGCCGACGTGATCATCATCTTCATCGCGGCCTGGGCGCTCGCCTATCTGCTCTCGCCGCTGGTGAATCGCATCGACGCAACGACCCCGCTGGACCGCACGTTCTCGGTGGTGGTGGTGTACATCGCGATGGGCCTCGCGCTCGTGCTCATCGGCCTCCTCGCGATCCCGCCGCTGGTCGCGCAGCTGAACGATCTGGTGACCCGCGGTCCCGAGTACGGCGACCGCGCGACGCAGCTCGCCGCCGGCATCCAGGCGGCGCTCGAGCGCATCGGCATCCGGGTCGACCTCACCGAGTTCTACGGCACGCTGCCGCGCCGATTCGGCGACCTCGCATCCGCGTACGCGGCGGACATTCTCGGCGTCGTCTCGGCCACGGCGACGATCTTCTTCAACGTCACGCTCGTCCTGATCATCGCGTTCCTGATGCTCATCGATGGCGACAGGATGTGGCGGCGGTTCGAGCGCGTGCTGCCGCCGGACCTCGCGAGCGAGGCGGAGCTCCTGCGTCAGAGCGCGGACCGCTCGTTCGGCGGTTTCATCCGCGGCTCGCTCATCCTCGGCGCGATCTACGGCATCGCCACGCTCGTCACGCTGGTGTTCCTCGGCGTGCCGTACGCCGGCGTGCTGGCCCTCGTATCCGGGCTCACGATGATCATCCCGTTCTTCGGTCCGATCATCGCGATGATCCCGGTGCTCGCGGTGACGTTCGTCGGCGCGGCCGACCGCCTCCTCGTCGTCTTCATCGTCACGCTGGCGATCCAGCAGGTGCTGCTGAACGTGATCGGTCCGCGCATCATGTCGCGCAGCATCGGTATCCATCCCATCTTCGTGTTCCTCGCCCTCCTCCTCGGCGCTCGCCTCGCGGGCTTCTGGGGCGTCGTGCTCGCGATGCCGATCGCCGGCATCGTGAACACCTTCGCGCGCTACGCGTATGAGGTCTCGCGTGGCCGGCGGGCTCGCACCGAGGCGAAGACGCTCATCGCGGAGCGCGAGGCCGCGGCCGCGGCGGCGGCGGCCGAGGCGCGCGATGCCATGGAGACGCGCCGCGGACGTCGCGGGACGCGTGGAACGGATCTCGCTCCGAGACGCGAATGAGCGCTCGCCGGCACATCCTGGTCACCAACGACGACGGCATCGACTCCGACGCGCTGCCTCCCCTGGCCGAGGCGCTCGCGGTGGTGGGCGACGTCGACATCATCGTGCCGGAGCGGAACTGGAGCGGCGCGAGCCACAGCATCACGCTCTTCCGTCCGCTGCGGGTCCGCGACACGAAGCTGCGCGGCGGCCACGCCGCGTACATGACCGACGGCTCCCCGACCGACTGCGTCCGGCTCGCCGTCCTCGGATTTCTGAAGCACCGGCCGGACATCGTCGTGAGCGGCATCAACCGCGGCGCGAACATGGGCGACGACATCACGTACTCGGGGACGGTGGCCGCCGCCATGGAGGGGATCCTCTCGAACGTCCCGTCGATCGCGATCTCGATCGGCGCGTACGGCATCGACACCGACTTCGGACCCGCGGCGAGCTTCGCCGCGCTGCTCGCGCGCAACATCCTGGACCGTGGCTTCGCGCCGGACTCGCTGCTCAACGTGAACGTCCCCGCGCTGCCGCGCGACCAGATCGCCGGCGTGGAGGTCACGCGTCTGGGCAAGCGCACGTACCGCGATCAGCTGGTGGAGCGGCTCGATCCGTACGGCAATCCCTACTACTGGGTCGGTGGTCCCGCCGTGAGCGGCGAGGCCGAGGACGGCACCGACGTCGCGGCGATGCGCGCCGGGAAGATCAGCGTCACGCCCATCGCGCTCGACCTCACCAACCACGACCTGCTCGAGGAGCTCGCGAAGTGGGACTGGGGCTGGACCGCGCCGGTGGAGATCAGCGCGGATTAGGCAACGTCGAGCTGCGCGAAGCGCCGCTCGGTCCGGCGCGCGCCCGCACGCCACGGGACGGGGCTGCGGAAGAACGGACCGCTGTATGCGAACGAGTGGTACTCACCGTTCTCGCCGCACGGGTCGATGCCGGTCGCGGCGATCTCGCGCACGAAGTCCTCATCGATCACGCGACCAAGCCACGAGCCGTCGAGCTTCGTCGTCTCGACACAGGTCAGCACCGCACGTCCACCGATCGCGACGAACTCCGACAGCAGCGCCGTCGGCGCGTCGCCCCACAGCGGCTCGACGTGGTCGAGCCCCGCGGCACGGGTCCTTGCTTCGTACCAGGCGCGCACGTCGGCGAGATGGATGTCGCCGAACACGACGCCCCGGCAGCCCTGCGCGACGAGCGTCTGGAACGTCTCACGCAGCGAGGCATCGAATGTCTCCCAGTCGGTCGGCACGCTGACGTGCGCGGCTCCGGCGGCGTCGGCCTGACGCGCGATGGCCTGGACCGGCGTGGCGTGGAATCGCACACGCCCGGTCGCGCGGTCGTAAACGTTCACGAGCCAGTCGATCCGCAGGCCGCGCTGCCGCGCGCGCCACAGGGCCAGGGCGCTGTCCTTTCCGCCGGACCACATCACCGCGTAGCGGTTCACTCCACGATGCCGTAGCGCGGATCGACGACCCCCGCGCGCACGACATGCACGCACAGGCCCGCGATGCAGCCGTTCGACGTGCAGCGCGCGGTGCAGAGATGACGCCGACCGCACTCGATGCAGTAGCGCGCGCCGTTGCAGACGTCGCAGCGCGCGTAGCGCGAGAGATCCAATGCTGCGTCGCACGCCGCGCAGCGAGCCTCAGACGGCATGCGCGTGGCGCTCCCCTACCGACGGCGGCTCCGGGATCACGAAAGGACGTCCGTCGTGCACGACGACGCGCAGACCCGGCCCGAACGCGCTCGCGATCAGCTCCGGCGTGATCACGTGCGCGGCCGGCCCTTCGCGGACGACCGCGCCGTCCCTGAGCAGTACGACGCGCGACGCGAAAGCGGTCGCGAGATTGAGATCGTGGAGGACAGCCACTACCGCGAGGCCGCGGTCGCGCGCGAGCGACGCCACCCGCTCGAGCGTCGCGCGCTGATGCGCCGGATCGAGGTGCGCCGTGGGCTCGTCGAGCAGCAGCACGTCGGCCTCCTGCGCGAGCGCCATCGCGAGCACGGCACGCTGTCGCTCGCCGCCGGACACCCGGTCGATCCGGCGGTCGGCGAGATCCGCCGCGCCGATGTCGTCGAGGGCCCTCGCGACCGCGCGCGCGTCGTCGGCACCGAGCGTGCCGAACGGCCCGAGCCGTGACGTGCGACCGAGCGCGACGATCTCGCGGACGGTGAAGGGGAAGAGGGTCTCGAACACCTGCGGGACGACCGCGACGTGCCGCGCGATCGCCCGTCGGTCGAGCGTCGTGACGTCGGCGCCGTCGATCGTGACTATGCCGTCGGTCGGCCGAAGCAGGCCGCTGAGCACGCGGAGCAACGTCGACTTCCCCGCTCCGTTCGGTCCGACGAGCGCGATCACGTGGCCCGCGTCCGCGGCGAGGTCGACGCCGCGCAGGACTTCGCGCTCGCGGTAGCCGGCCCGCACGCCACGCGCGACGATGCGGCTCAAACGATCACCCGCCTGGACCGCACGAGCAGCGCGAGGAAGAACGGCGCCCCGACGAGGCCGGTGATCACGCCGACCGGCAGCTCCGCCGGTGCCAGCGCGGTGCGCGCGCCGAGGTCGGCGAGCACGAGCGCGATCGCGCCGGCGGGGACGCTCGCGACGATCAGCCGCCGGTGCGTCGCCCCAAGCAGGAAACGGAGCGCGTGCGGCACGACGAGCCCGACGAAACCGACGAGCCCCGCGATCGCGACGGCTGCGCCGGTGAGCAGCGCCGTCGTCGCGAGCACGGCCGCGGTGGTCCGATCGAGGTCGACACCGAGCGCGGCGGCCGTCTCCTCCCCGAACGCATACGCGTCGATGCGCGGGGCGAGCAGCACCGCACCGACCACGCCGACGGCCACCACGGCGAACGCGACGGCGAGCTCGCCCCAGCTGATGACGGAGACGCCGCCCTGAAGCCAACCGAGCACGGCCCGCAGCCGTAGCGCCAGCCGGTCGCTCGACACGAGCACGAACGTGACGAGCGCGCCGGCGAACGACGTGAGGACGACTCCGGCGAGCAGCACGGTGAGCACCGTCGTCCGTCCGCCCAGCCGCGCGAGGCGCCAGACCAGCGCGATCGCGGCAATGGCTCCTGCGAACGCCGCGAGCGGCACGAGCGTGGGCTCGACGCCGATCGCGACCGCGAGCACGGCGCCCAGCGACGCGCCCGCCGACGTGCCCGTGACGAACGGATCGGCGAGCGGGTTGCGAAGCAGGCCCTGCAGGAGCGCGCCCGCGGCCGCGAGCGCCCCGCCGACGAGCGCCGCGCCCAGCACGCGCGGGAGGCGGAGCTCGCGGATGATCGTGCCGTTCGTCCCGTCCGCTCCGAGCAGCGCCGCGAGAACTTCGTCGGGCGCGATCGCGACGGCCCCGGCGAGGATGCCCGCGGCCGCGCTGGCGCCGAGCGCGGCCACGAGCAGCGCGAAGACCGTGATCGTCCGCACTAGCGGTACAGCTCCGGGTGCACGAGCCTCGCGTAGGCCTCCGCGGCCTCGCCGACGCGCGGGCCCGGGCGGTTGATGAGGTTCGGCGCGATGGTGACGATGCGTCCGTTCTTCACGGCGCTGATGACCGACCAGCCGGCGCGAGCCGCGACCTGCTCCGGCTTCGCTGAGTAGTCGGCGGCCGCGAGGACGATGATCTCGGGGTCGCTGCGGAGGATCTCCTCCGCCGAGAGCTGCGGGTACGCGCTCGTCGCGCGCGCCGCGACGTTCTGACCGCCGGCCACCGTGATCAGGTCGTGGATGTACGAGCCCGGGCCGACGGTGAAGATCTTCGTCGGATCGGACGCGTCGATCTCGTGGTACACGCGGGGCTTCGGCGCCGACGCCGTCTTCGCCCGCACCGCGTCGATGCGGCGGTCGATGTCCCTCGCCATCGCCTCCCCGTCGCTGCCGACGGCGCGCCCGAGGAGGATCGCGGTGCGTGCGACATCGCCAGCGCTCTGCGGATCGACGACAAGGACGAGCAGGCCGGCGCTCGCGAGCCGCTCGATGGTGCCGTCGGAGAACTTCACGCTGAGCACGAGATCCGGGCGCAGCGACACGACCTTTTCGAAGTTGACCTTGATCCCGCCGACCTTCTCGAGCTGTCGCGCGGCGGCGGGCTCGTCGGAGAAGTCGTCGACACCCACGACGCGCGACCCCGCGCCGAGCGCGAAGAGGAACTCGGTGATGGAAGGTCCGATCGAGACGATCCGCTCGGGGCGCTCGGGCACGGTGACCGATCGGTTCTGGAAGTCGGTGACGGTGTTCGGGAACGCGGTTCCGAGGCCCGAGGCACTGGGTTGCGGCGTCGAAGAGGGGGCGGGCGTTCCGGTGACCGCACAGGCGGCGGCGAGGATGAGAAGTGTGAGAAAGGCCGCGAGACGGGTACGCATTGGGCTCACTCCTTTTTCGCGAAGGCGTGTTGGCCGCGAGCAGGAGTGCCAGGCGACCCGAGTGAGGAGAGGACTCCATCACGGTGGCGCGACCCTGCCGGAATTTCACCGGCTTCGCTGGGACCCTGCCTATTCAGTTGTGGGTCGGGACGTTACGCCGGGACGTGCTCGGTCGTGTACTTCACCGCGTCGGTGAGGTGGGCATCGAAGAGGCGCTGGAGCGCCATGACATGCGCGCACAGACCCGATGTATGGAAGTGATCGCACTCGCACGACCACTCATCTCCCTTGAGCGAAACGCTATGCGAGCTGTTGTCGCCGCGGAATCGCACGTCGAGCTGCTGGATCGTGATGCGCTGCGGCTCCTCGGCGTAACGCTTGGCCTTCTCGATCTTGGAGATGAGGCTCGAGTACATCCACCGACCTCCAACGCTCCGTCGTTCCGGCTGGCGCCGGACGCAGCGATTCTAGGCCCTCGTCAGCTCGCCACCACTCGCGGGTGCGTGTGTGGCGCGGCGTCGGCGATCTGCATGAGACGCGCGACCGGGATGCTGAGGAACGCGGTCACCACCGCAGGGTCGAACTGCGATCCGCTGCAGCGCCGGATCTCCTCGCGCGCGGCGTCGATGAGCAGACCGCGACGGTACGGGCGATCGCTCGTCATCGCATCGAAGGAGTCGCCGACGGCGAAGATGCGGGCTCCCAGCGGGATCTTCTCGCCTTTCAGACCGTCCGGATAGCCCATGCCGTCCCAGCGCTCGTGGTGGTGGCGGACGATGCGCGCGACGTCCTCGAGGAACGGGATCCCCGCGATGATGCGCGCGCCGAACTCGGGATGGCGCTTCATGACCGCCCACTCGGCGTCGCTCAGCGCGGTCGGCTTGCGCAGGACGTTGTCGGGGACGCCGATCTTGCCGACGTCGTGGAGCAGCGCGCCGCGGCGCAGCGTCGCGAGCTCAGGCCCGCTGATGTTCATGTGCTCGAGCAGCAGCTCCATGTACGCGACGACGCGGTCGGAGTGTCCGCCGGTCTCGTTGTCGCGGATGTCGAGCGCGCTCGTGAGCGCGGTGAGCGTCGCGTCGTACGTGCGTTCGCGCAGCGACAGTGCTTCCTCGAGCGCGCTGGCCTGCGCCACGATGCGCTTCGACGAGCGCGCGTACACGCCGCGAAGGACCAGCCACAGAAGGGCCGCGGCGAGCGCGATGATGCCGGCGCTGGTGACCTGGATGCGCATGAGCGCGGCGTCGATCGCGGCCATGTCGCGCCAGACGACCACCGCGCCGAGCGTCTCGCCGGTCCGGAGCCGGACCGGGCTCCACGCCTCGAGGGCGCGGATCTCGCTCACGCCGGGACCGGGCGCCTCGGCGGACACCGCCGACGATCCACCGGCGTGGTGCGTGTTGAAGCTGCCGAACCCCAGGGCTGTGCCCGGGACGCCGAGCTTCGGGTCGGCGATGATCGTGGCCCGCGTCCCCGTTCGCATCCCGCGAAGAGCCGTGTCGAGCGCGGGGTATGCCGCCGGATCGAGACGACGGCCGATCTCGTCCTCGTCGTACGAGAAGACGATGGTGCCGCTCCGGTCGAAGAACTGCGTCGCGACGGTGTTGTAGATGGAGAAGTGGAACGAGACGTCCCGCCGTAGCTCCTGAAGCTCGGCGGCGGTGAGGCCGCGCTGGAAGACGTCGTCTTCGAACACCGATCCGAAGTGGCTGGCCACGGCGGCCTGCGTGAAGCTGGTGGTCTCGTCCTGGACGTAGCGGGCCACGAGGTAGCCCGTGCCGACGGCGAGCACCAGCGCCGTCACCGCGAGGACGGCCGCCAGGGCAAGGGAGAACCGCGCCACCGGGCTCAGGCCTCCGCGCCCGAGGTCCTCCATCCCGCCGTCTGTACGTGCGCCGCTCACGCCCTGGATGCCCCCCATTCGGACTACTCGCCGGCGTGGAGCATTGCGTTCAGGGGAGCGGTACGGATACCCCCCGCGGGGGAGCCGGCGTCGCGGGCGGGTATCGGTGTTTAGGGACGGGGCGGCTCGTATGCCCGCCACGCATCGAGCCCGTGCGCAGTTGACGGCCAGGCCAGCTCCTCGAGCGGCGGGAGCTCCTCGCGCGGGAAGAAACGCGCCTCCGATGCCTCGTCGGGCGCGACCCGCAGATCGCCGCGCTCGATGCGAGCTCGATACACCACCACGAGGATCGGGAAGCCCGGGCGCATCCAGCTGGCGAGGAGGCCCTCCAGGCGCACGTGGAAGCCCGTTTCCTCCTCCGTCTCGCGTACGGCGGCCTGCTCGGGGGTCTCATCGTCCTCGACCAGCCCGCCCGGCAGCGCCCAGCGGCCGTCGCGCGGTCCGTAGTTCAGGCGCACCAGGAGCACGCCGCCCTCCCGCTCGAC
>DATEDV010000263.1:0-2518 GCA_035281485.1 Candidatus Limnocylindria bacterium
GCAAGAGGTCCGCCAGTCCTGACTGCCGCATCCAGTGGCACAGATACAGAGGGTCGCCACCGTTCACCAGCAGAACGTCGGTCTCCTGCACCGTGGGGACCCAATCCTTTGCGTCGATGCTGGGCAGCGCGGTGAGCTCAAGGACTCCGAGGGATCTCCAACCCAGCTCGCACATGGGAGTTCTGGGCTCTCGTCCGGCGATGAACTTCCATGCACGGACAGCGCCGCCGCCCCGCAGAGCGTGCGTCGCGGTCGGGATGCAGAGGGCGCTGGACTCGGCTATCGGTTTGCCCAGTAGCTCGACCAGGGTGTTGTGGATGCTCGTGTTCTTGATGCCCGCCGAAGTCAGAAGAAGCTGCATCATGCCTCCGGGGGAAGCGTACTGGCGTCAAGACTGATCAGCACCAGAAACGCCAGCGAGGAGGCTGCATGACCGTCGTCGAATGGCTGCTCGACTCGGACCCGTCGATCCGCTGGCAGGTGATGCGCGATCTCACCGATGCGCCCGCCGAGGACGTCGCGAACGAGCGCGCCCGCGTGGCCACGGAGGGCGTGGGAGCGGCGCTGCTCGCCCTTCAAGCACCCGACGGTCGGTGGGCCGGTGCGGCGTGGAACCGCGGATGGAACTCGACGATGCATGTCCTGTGGCTGCTTCGCCTTCTCGGTCTCGATCCCGCGAGCGCCGAGGCCCGGCGCGCCGTCGGCCGCGTACGCGACCACGTGACGTGGCAAGGATCGGGTCCGCCGGAATGCGACGCCAACCCCTTCTTCGACGGCGAGATCGAGCCGTGCATCAACGGACAGGTGGCGGCCGCCGGCGCCTATTTCGGCCAGGACGTGCGGAGCCTCGTGCAGCGATTACTGGGCGAGCAGCTGCCGGACGGCGGCTGGAACTGCGACGCACCGCACGAGTCGACGCGGTCGTCATTCAACACGACGATCTGCGTCCTGGAGGCGCTCCTCGAGTACGAGAACTCGAGCGCCGGGACGCCGGAGGTGTCCGCAGCCCGTCTTCGCGGTCAGGAGTACCTCCTCGAGCGCAGGCTCTTCCGTCGACGCTCGACCGGCGAATCGATCGACCGAGATCGCAAGGGCGGCGCGTCATGGGCGCGCTTTGCCTTCCCCACGTGGTGGCATTACGACGTGCTGCGGGGACTCGAGCACCTTCGCAGCGCCGGCGTCGCGCCGGATGAGCGAGTGGCGGAGGCCATCGAGCTGGTCGCGTCGAAGCGTGATGCCGACGGGCGCTGGCCGCTCGAGACCCAGTATCCCGGCATCATGCCCGTCGAGTTAGATGTGCCAGAGGGTCGACCGAGCCGGTGGAACACGCTGCGCGCGCTGCGCGTGCTCCGCTGGTACGAGCGGGGTCACTCCAGCGTGTAGTCGAGCGTGTAGTCCGCCGTCGATCCATGCCCTGCCGCGTACTGTCCCCGCCCTCGCAGGCCGCTGAGCTCGTCGGTCGCTGAACCTGTCACCACCGACCAGCTGGCGCGCGCCGTCGTCCCGTCGTATGTGCCGCTCGTCTCGAGCACGAACGTGCCGCGCCGGCGGGCGATCGCGCCGGTCACTCGCTGCAGCCCCACGAAATGCGCGGTCTTGTCGGTGCGGTAGAACATGAGCCACTCGACCGAGCCTTCCCCGTCGATGTCCCCTGTGAAGCGCTGCGTGACGCTGGCCCGCGTTAGCTTCCGACCGTCACCCAGCTCTGCGTATGGCTTCTCGTCCCAGGAACGCACCTCAAATGTGCCTCGAGCCTGCCCCGTCATTTCCTGCCTCCACGCGCGAACACGCTGGCCGCGCTCAGCATGCACCTGACCGGCGTACCATACGTAGTAAGGTTCTGGGCAGCCCCTGGACCTCTGCACTCAACGATCGCGGTCGAGGGAGGACCTGTGGCAAGACGAGCCAGCACCGCGGGTGAGCAGCGCGCCCCACTCAGCAAAGAACGCGTTTTGCGCGCCGCGCTCGATCTCGCCGATGAAGGCGGCATCGACGCGCTCACGATGCGCGGCCTCGCGCAGGCGGTCGGCGTCGAGGCGATGTCGCTCTACTACTACTTTCCGAACAAGGACGACATCTTGCGTGGCATCACCGACCTCGTCATAAGCGAGGTGGACGTTCCCTCCGGCGAGACCAACTGGAAGACCGCGATCCGCAAGAGCGTGACGTCGTATCACGACGCGCTCGCTCGTCACCCCTGGGCGGCGAGCCTGATGATCTCCGGGATGGGGCCTGCGCACCTGCGTTACAACGATGCGCTGCTCCGTCGACTCGGCGAGTCCGGTCTGTCGCCGGAGCTCACCCATCACGCCTACCACGCCCTCGAAAGCCATGTCGTCGGTTCGCGCCTGTGGGCGGCGGGCATCGGGACGGCGATGAAGAAGAACGCCGACGCCATCCAGCGTTTCATCCGCGACCTGCCGGTGAAGGAGTACCCCCACTTCGCCGAGCACGTCCAGCAGCACGTCACGAAGTCCGTGCGCGCGAGCGGCAAGAGCGAGTTCGAGTTCGGTCTTGA
>DATEDV010000264.1:0-14094 GCA_035281485.1 Candidatus Limnocylindria bacterium
GAGGGCGACGTGGCGACCGTGGATCTCCGGTTCAGTCCGGAGGGCTGGGGGGTATCCGGATCCTCATCGACGATCGCGCTCATTCAGCAGATCGTGTACACCGCGACGGAGGAACCAGGCGTCCGCCGCGTGCTCGTTAAGAGCAACGGCCAGCCCGCAACGATCGACCAGGCCGTTTGGACGACGGCGCTTGCTCGTGAGGATGTCTCCTTCTACGACGCGGTGAAGAGTGAGACGGTCAGCGAGACGCAATCGCGCCCGTGCGCTCCAACTTGTCCGCCCCTGGTGCCCGCAGTGCTCAGCAACAACTACTCGGTGGATTCGTTCGCGCTTGGTCTTGCTCGGTTCGTGATCCAGGTGGATTCCGGCGACTGGGGGGAATTCACGGTCTCAGGCGGAGCGACGAACGATGGGATGAATACCCGCTGGAGCAAGTACGCGATCCAGATCGAGGTGAAGGGGAGCGAGGTGAAGCCGGGGCTCGAGGTCGTCGACCGCTCGCCTCTTCGGTCGATCCATTCACAGAACAAGGGCGGGTCGGCTTTTTACGAGCTTGCGCTCGACGATCACCGGCCGTGGCGTGTCGCGCTGCTCGCCAACCCTGACCGCATCATCGTCGACATCGGTGGCCACCCGCAGGCGCTCAGCGACACGGTAGTGGTCTACTCCCCGAAGCAGGGCGATATCGGTCGTCAGTTCACCGTGACCGGACTCTCGCGCACCTTCGAGGCGACTACCGCATGGCGTGTCGTGGACGCCAACAGGCGTGAGATCGCGGGCGGATTCACGACCGCCAGCCGCGGGACGAGCGCGGTGTGGGGCACCTACCAGATCGCGGTCCAGCTACCCGCGAGCGTGTCCGGCAACGTGACGCTCGAGGTCTACTGGGCCAGCCCCCGCGATGGCGCGGACACCGGCCTTGTCCGGGTCCCGCTGACGGTGCGTTAGCCCGAAGTCTCCCGCCGACCGCCGACCGCCGTCGCGAGCACACCGTTGACGAACTTGGGCGACGCCTCGCTGCCGAACATCTTGGCGAGCTCGACGGCTTCGTCGATGATCGCCGCGGCGGGCGCGTCGCCCAGCACGCGCAGCTCGTAGAGCGCGATCCGGAGGATGTTGCGGTCGATGCGCGCCATCTGTTCGATCGGGAACTCTGGCGCCAGCTGGTGGATCTCCTCGTCGAGCGCCTTGCGGTGTTCGAGCACTCCTTCGACCAGCTGCCAGGCGAAGTTCGCGGCCTCATCCGTGAGCCCGGTGCGGAACGAGCCGCGCTGCCAGGTCTCCTTCGCGTCGGCGCGGTTGAAGTCGATCTCGAAGAGGGTCTGGAGCGCGACCCGGCGAGCCGGATGACGGCCGGCGCGCGGCGCTCGCTGCTTCAACGGCAACGCATCACGCCGCGCTGGCGGCGCTCGCGCCGATCGCCTCGACGAGACGCGACGACACCGCACGCTCGGCGACCGCGATCGCCCAGCGCACCATGTTCGCGCGGGCGCGGCCGTGCGTGACGACCGAGACGCCGGCGATGCCGAGGAGCGGCGCGGACACGTACTGGTCGTAGTCGAAGCGGTGGCGGAACCTGCGGATGCCCGGATACGCGAGCAGCGCGGCGAGCTTGCCGAGCGGCCCGCCGAAGATGTCGCCGCGGATCCCGACCTGCACGACGTCGAACGCGCTCTCGAGCCCCTTGGCGAGCACGTTGCCGGTGAAGCCGTCGCACAGCGAGATGTCGGTGACGCCGCGCAGCACGTCGCGCCCCTCGATGTTCCCGTAGAAGTTCATGTCGCTGGCGGAGAGCAGTGCGTGCGCCTCGAGCCGGACCTTGTCACCCTTCTCCG
The DNA here is from genome assembly GCA_035281485.1 of Candidatus Limnocylindria bacterium. Taxonomy (GTDB): domain Bacteria; phylum Chloroflexota; class Limnocylindria; order P2-11E; family P2-11E; genus CF-39. Next base: position 1,836 of record DATEDV010000264.1, read on the forward strand.
GTTCCTCGCCCACGTTGATGAGACCGATCGAGGGGCGCTGCACGCCGTGCACCTTCTCCATGAACCAGGTGGCCATCCGCGCGTACTGAAGGAGATTCCGCGCGTCGGCGTCCATCGTCGCGCCGGCATCGAGCAGGCACGTCGCGGGCCGCTCGCCGAGCACGGGCAGCATGCCGCAGAGCGCAGGCCTGTCGATCCCGCGCACGCGGCCCAGAACGAGGAGCGCCGCGGCCATGGTCGCTCCGGTGCTTCCGGCGGAGACGACCGCGTCGGCCTCGCCTTTCTTGACCAGCGTCGTTGCGACGCCGATCGACGTGTCGGACCTACGACGTAGCGCGTTCGCCGGATGCTCGTCCATCGCGATGACCTCTGCGGCGTGATGGATCTCGATGCCGCCTCGAGAGCCGCGGAGCAGCGGCCGTACTCGGTCTTCGCGGCCGACGAGCATGACATCGGCCGTCCCGCCACTCTCCCGATACAGCAGCGCGCCCCGGACGATCTCGTCCGGGGCGTGATCGCCACCCATGGCGTCGACGGCTATGCGCACGGGATTAGGACGCGCGCTTCGTCTTGATCTGCAGGACCTGGCGACCGCGGAACGTGCCGCAGTGCGGACACGCCTGGTGCGGCGGCTTGGGGCTCTTGCACTGCGGGCACGCCACGAGGTTCTGCGCCTTCAGCGCGAGATGGCTGCGTCGCTCGCCCTGCGCTGCCCGCGGGATGCGTTTCTTGGGATGACCTGCCAAAGCGTTCGCTCTCCTTAGTCAGTGTTCGACGACTAGTCTACGGGCCCGCTGACCGCGTCACTCGCGCTCGGCGTGGAAGTCGCGCAGCTTCTCGAGCTTCGCGAGGCGCTCGTCGACGGTGCGCTCGTGCTCGTGCGGTCGCTGGTTGAGATCCTCGCCGCATACCTCGCAGAGGCCCTTGCAGTCCGGGCGACAGAGCGGCGCGAGCGGCGTGGCGAGGATCAGCTCCTCGCGCAGGAGCGGCGTGAGGTCGATCTTGAAGTCGGAGCCGATCGTCTTCGCATCGGTCGGCGCCTCCGCCAGCGGCTCGCCGGAGAGCACGCCGAAGCGCGCGTAGTACTGCTCGGCGAATTCGGCGTGCACGGGCGACTCGATGGCCACCAGGCAGCGGCTGCACGTCGCCTGCAGGCGGGCGTCGGCGGCACCTTCGAGATAGGCGCCGGGATTCGTGTGCGTCGCGATGATGTCCGCATCGATGGAGACCGCGCCGGCCTCGAGCAGACCGGCGTTGTCCCCCTTCGGGTCGATGGGCGACTCGGCGACGTGATAGTCGGCCTGCGCGCCGACGGGCTGCTTCAGCAGCGGCGCGACGTTGACGATCATGACTACCCTTCGGTCGGCTGCGGCTTGCGCTCCTCGATCACCTCGAGGCTCCTCTTGATGATGGACAGCGACTTCACCAGATCGCTCTCGAGACGCACGAGCACATCGGCCGCGTACTGGTCCGCGCCACGCATCGTCTCGTCCGACTTCGCCTGTGCCTTGTCGAGGAGCTCCTGCGCTTTCGTCTCGGCCTCGCGCAGGATCGACTGGTCCTGCAGCAGGAGGGCGGCCTGCTCCTGCGCGGCGCCGATGATCTGCTCGGCCTCCTCGCGCGCCTTCGACAGCACTCGATCGCTCTCCTGATTGATGCGACGCGCTTGCCGCACCTCTTCCGGGATCGCGACGCGCAGCTGGTCGATGACATCGAGGATGGCGGCCTGCTCGAGGATGACCTGGCTCGTCATCGGGACCTTGCGGCCATTCACGACGAGCGACTCGAGACGTTCCACCAGGAACTGGATATCCAAGACACCCTCCTCCGCGACCGCCATGCTAGCGCGCTTCGCTCGCGGACCGCGGCTCGTACCGCATGAACAACAGTGTCTCCTCCCCGATGTCGCGCGCGCGGATCACGCGGGCGGCCGGGGGGATGCGGGGCTGGTGTTTCTTCAGTGCTCGCGCGACCACATCGGCTTGCGGAGCAAGCGCCTCCTGGAGACGCGCGTGCGCGAGGACCGCTTCCAAGCCGGCGACGTCGGCGAACGGCGGATCGCAGAACACCACGTCGTACGGCCCCACGAGCGTTCGCTCGATGAACGACGGAACGCTCGCGGCCACGACCTCGGCGCGGTCCCCGAAGCCGGTCGACGCGATGTTCTTCCGTAGTGCCCGCAGGGCCTCGGGCGCGCGCTCGACGAACGTCGCGCGCGCCGCGCCGCGCGACAGCGCCTCGATGCCGAGCGTGCCGGCGCCCGCGAACAGATCGAGGACGTTCGCATCCACGAGGACCGGTTCGAGGATCGCGAACAGCGTTTCGCGGATCCGGTCCGTCGCCGGCCGTGTCGCGCCGCCGCGCGGCGCGTCGAGCGTGCGTCCCTTCGCGCTCCCGGCGATGACCCTCACGCCAGCGCGTAGCGGCGCCAGAGGTCGGTGACGGCCTGCTCGAGGGAGGCGTGTTCGGGACGCTCGAGCTGCGGATCGGACGCCAGGATGCGATCCGCCTCGATGGCGGTCTCGTCGAGGAGCGTCGGGTCGGCATCGGCGAGATTGACGATGCGCAGCTCGTTCTCCTCGCCGCTCTGACGCTTGCCGAGGAACTCCCCTGCGCCACGGATCCGCAGGTCGCGCTCCGCGAGCTCGAAGCCGTCGAGCGTGATGTCCGTGCCCGGCCTCTTCTCGGTCATCGCAGCAAGACGTTCCGATTCGTCCGCGGCCTCGCTCACGAGAACGCAGAACGCGCGTTGCCCACGCCGCCCGACACGGCCGCGCAGCTGATGCAGCTGGGCCAACCCGAAGCGCTCAGCCCCAAGGATGATCATCATCGTGGCGTTCGGTATATCGATGCCCACCTCGACCACCGTCGTCGCCACGAGTACGTCGAGCTCCTGCGCCGCGAATCGCCGCATCGCATCGTCGCGCTCACGAACCGGCATGCGTCCGTGGAGGAGGCCAAGCCGCACCCCCTCGAGGTCTTTCGCCTTGAGTTCGCGGAACGTCGCCTCCGCGCTCGGGACGTCGTCCTCGGGATCCTCCTCGATGCGGGGCGTGACCACGAACGCCTGCTCGCCGGCCGCGACGCGCTCCTTCACCCACGGCCAGACTCTCGGCAGGGAGCTGTGGGGACGCACCTCGGTGCGGATGTCTTGGCCACCTGACGGCATCTCCTTGAGGACCGAGATGTCCAGGTCACGAAAGACCGTCTGCGAGAGCGTCTGCGGTATCGGCGTCGCGGTCGTCAGCAGCAGGTGGGGGTCGACGCCCTTGTCACGGAACGTGGCGCGCTGACGAACGCCGAAGCGGTGCTGCTCGTCGACGATCGCAAGACCGAGGCGTTTGAAGGAGACGCTCTCCTCGACCAGCGCGTGCGTACCGACGATGACGTCGAGATCGCCGGAGGCCAGCCCCGCAAGGATCTGTTGTCGCGCCTGTCCGGTGACGCTCGACGTGAGCAGCGCGTGCTTCGGTCCGTTCGCGAAGAGCACCTCCAGCGAGCGGTGGTGCTGCTCGGCGAGCAGTTCCGTCGGCGCCATGAGGGCCGCCTGCGACCCCGACACGACGGCGATGCGTGCGGCCAGCGCGGCGACGACGGTCTTGCCTGATCCGACGTCCCCCTCCAGGAGCCGCGACATGGGTACGCGCCGCGCGAGATCCCGGCGGATCTCCTCGAATGCGCGCCGCTGATCTTCGGTGAGCGAGAACGGCAGCGCCGAGATCCAGCCCTCGACCTCTGCGTCCGCCGCCTGCAGCGGGAGCGCCTTCGCGTCCTTCGTCCAGCGCGCGCGGCGCTGTCCGAGAGCGAGCTGCAGCACGAGAAGCTCGTCGAAGGCGAGCCGTCTCCGCGCGCTCCACAGCTGCTTCCACTCCGACGGGAAGTGGACCTCACGCAGCGCCTCCTGGATCGGCACCAACGATCGTCGCGCCCGGACGGCCTCGGGCAACGGCTCCACCACCTCGCGTACGACCGGCGTTCGCTTGGCTCCGCCCATCACCGCGGTGTGCAGCCAGCGACGCAGGTGACCCTCCTTCAGTCCCTCGGTGAGCCGGTACATCGGGACGATGCGGCCGGTGTGCACGGCCTCCGCCGCGGCGTTCTCCATCTTCGGATTCGAGAACTGCAGCGCGCGTCCGAACCAGCGCACCTTGCCCGACAGTCGGACGAGCTGACCTTCGGGATAGCGCTCCTTGATGAACTGGCGACCGAACCACGTGGCGCGCACGTTGGTGGGCGAGCGGTCCTGCGGGTCGAGGAGCTCCACTTCGGTCATGAGCTGGCCGCGCGCGGTGCGCCGCTGGCCGATACGTCCGAGCACGGCCTCCACGGTCTGCTCCTGCTCGGCGCGCAGGCTCTTCAGGGGCGTGAATTTTGAGAAGTCCGCGTACGTTCGCGGAAGATGCCAGAGCAGGTCGCCGATCGTGCGGATCTCGATGCGTTCGAGCAGCCTCGCAGAGTCGTCACCGATGCCCGGCAGCGCCGTCACCGGCAGCTCGAGCGAGCTCCTCGGGCCGCTCGCGCGCGCCGAACGTGCCGTCACGGCGTCCGTCGTCACTGCGGAGAGCGTAAAGTCACTCAGGCGTGGAAGCACCGCCGCGCATCAAGCCGAAGACGCTCGACGACTACCTGGAGCAGCTCAGCAAGAGCGTCTTCCAGGCCGGGATCAGCTGGCGCGTGGTCGACGCCAAATGGCCCACCATCACGTCAGCCTTCCGGCGCTTCCAGGTCGAGCGCATCGCACGTATGGGCGATCGGGAGATCGATGCGCTGGCTCGCGATCCGCGTGTGATCCGCAGTCGACCGAAGATCGCGGCCGTCGTCCACAACGCCCGCGCCATGCTCGACCTCGAACGCAGCGGCGGGTTCCGAAAGCACCTCCGTTCCTTCGACGACTATGAGGAGCTCGCCAGCGACCTGAAGAAACGGTTCAAGTTCGTCGGCGACAGCGGCACGTACCACTTCCTCTGGACCGTGAGCCATCCCGTGCCCGACTGGCGCGTCTGGGCGAAGGCGCACGGCATCACGTGGGGCGATCAGGCGAAGGCCAAAGCTCCGACGACCGCTCGGCCGGCGACGGCGAGGCGGAAGACGACTCGGGCGACGGCGCGCAGGGCCATGCCGAAAGCTCGGTGACGGCCTCGCGCGCGTGGTTGAAGTCGGCTTACGGCCGTACCGTCAGGTCCCCCGAGACGAGCTCATGCCAGTCCACGTTCAGGTCAGCGACACAGCTGCTGTCGGCCTCGTTCACCCATAGCCGGTCCTTCGTCAGCCCTCCACCGTTGGGCCCGTTGTCCTCGAACGCCCAGCCGAGCGTGGTGCCGACGTAGGGGGCGAAGTGCCCGCCGGACGCCTTGGTCACGAACGTGTTCGCCCAGGCACGGCCGCCACCGGTCGTCGTCGGGAAGATCGCGAGGCAGGTCACTCTTGAGCTCAGGCTGCTGGGACCCGCGACGCACTGACCGTCGGCGACCTTCGCGCTCGCCGAGCCGGTAACGCCCCCGTCGCGCACGTACATCTTGATGGCGAACGAGGCGTCGAAGACCTGCGAGCCGTCCAGGGGGCAGCCGGCCTGGACCGTTCCGCCGCCGATGACGTAGCTAGTGCTCTGCTTCGCCGCCGCCGCCACGCTGCCGAAGGTCACGACGGTGACGGGGGCGGAGAGCTGGACGAGCGCGCATGAGAGATCCGTCCCGCTGGCGTTGATCGCCGCTACCGAGCTCGTCAGCGAGTTGAGCGTGTCGAGGTCGACGGTCAGCTCCAAGCTGTCGCCGTCGTTGCAGTCGATCCTGACGGGCACTTCCACTGCCGCCGTGATCGGCAGCGCCGATCCGACCATGAGACCCACCACCACGACCAGGCTGAGAACTGCCCGTTTCATGTCACACCCCCGCACTCGATGCGAGGAGGGTCCATCGCCGTGATTGACGCGCTGTTAAGGCGCTATTGAGCGCAGCGACGGGGACCCGCGCGTGCGCGCCACGCACGCTCAAAAGAGCAATCTGCCGCCAGCACTCCGCGCAATGGGCCGCTCACTCGGCCGCCACGATGAACGGGTAGTGCGGCTGCCCGCCGTCGATGACCTCGACTTCGACCCGCGGACAGGCCGCGCGCAGCCTCTGGGCGGCGTGCTGCACTCGCGCCGCGTCGACGTCAGCGCCCGAGTAGAGCGTGAACAGCTCCGCGTCCGTGAGGCGCTTCGCGGCTTCGACGAGCACTGAGACCTCGTCCTGCCCGTGCGCGACGACGCGACCGTCGAGCAGCGCGATGGCCTCACCCTCGCGGACATCCTGTCCATCCACCGTCGTCGAACGGCTCGCGCGGGTGATCTCGATACCGTGCGCCTTCTCGGCCACCTCGCGCATCTCCTCGCCGATCTGCGCGGCGTCCTTGCCGGCATCGAACGCGATCAGCGCAGCCATACCCTGCGCGACCGTGCGCGTGGGGATCACCGTGACTTCGACGTCCGCGAGCTTCGCCGCGGACTGGGCCGCGAGGATGACGTTCCTGTCGTTCGGCAGGACCACGACGTGGAGAGCATTCGCCTCACGGATCGCGGCGAGAAGCTCCTCCGTGGATGGATTCATCGACGCGCCGCCGCGCAGCGGCGTCGCCCCCAGCGACCGCGCGACCGTGGCGAACCCCGCACCGGGGACGACGGCGACGACGCCGACCGGTGCGGTCGGCCGCCGGTTGGGCGGCTCGATGACGATGCCGGTCGCTGCTTCGTGCTGCTTGGTCATCGCGTCCAGATCCTCGACCACCACGTCGCCAAGACGGCCCGCCGTCATGCCGATGGCGATGATCTTGTCCGGCTGCAGGGTGTGGACGTGCACCTTCATCACCGACTCATCCCCGACAACGAGCACGCAGTCCGCGCCGAACTTGGTCATCTCCTCGCGAACGTCACCGATCGGCCGCGTGGGGTGTTCGACCAGGAACTGCACGTCGTACGCACCGGCCCATGAGGAGACCTCGCTCGCCACAGCGTGCGCGGGGGCCGCCTGTGATCGCGTCGCGGCCGCGGTGATCGTCGGGCTGCGGTCCTCGAGCTCGGCGAGCGCGCCGTCGAGCAGGTACCAGAGCCCCTTCGCGCCGGCGTCCACGACACCGGCTGCCTTGTTGACCGGGTTCTCCATCCGGGTCCGCGTGACCGCGTCGGCGCCGGCCGCGACGACGCGCCGCAGCATCTCGGCGATGCTGCCCGAGTTGTCGGCCGCGGCGTCCTCGATCGCGACGCTGACGGTGAGGATGGTCCCCGGGGCCGGGGCGGTCACGGCATCGTGCGCGTGCCGCCGGGCGAAGTTGAGCGCGGAGCGCAGCTCGTCGTTCCCGAGCTTCTCGGCGTTCGCGAGCGCGTCCTTCAGCCCGCGAATGATCTGCGACAGGATCACGCCGCTGTTGCCGCGGGCGCCCATCAGCGCGCCATGCGCCGCCGCCGCGCTCACCGCGGCGAGGCTCGGCTCGGCCGCGCGGGCGTGCTTCAGCGCGGACCGCACCGTGTGGAGCATGTTCGTCCCGGTGTCGCCGTCGGGCACCGGATACACGTTCAGCGCGTTGACCTCGTCGACCGCGCGTTCCAGACGATCGGCGGCGGCCTCGAGGATGCGCAACAGCGCGGGTCCGTCACATTGCGTCGCGATGCGCGCGACAGTAACATTGACGTTCAGTCCCCCACCTGAGGAGATACCGCTGATGCCACGCGCCTGCGCGATCTGCGGCAAGACCGCCGCCTTCGGATCGAACGTGAGCCACTCGAAGGTGCATACGCACCGCCGTTTCGACGCGAACCTCCACACGTCGCTCATCGGCGGCGAGAAGCTGCTCGTCTGCACGCGCTGCCGCCGCGATCAGACGAAGGACGCGCGCATGGCCAAGAAACGGGAGCGCGCTAAGGTCCGCTAGGGCTACCTCAGCGCGACCGCCGCGCGTCCCTCGGGTACCTTGAGCTGACCGCAGCCCGCCGCGATGTCCTGACCCTTGCTGATGCGCAGCGTCGAGGCGATGTCGTGCTCCTGAAGGATCTCGGCGAAGCGCTCCATGCGCCGGTCCGAGGGCCGTGCGAATCCCCCGGGGCCCTTGTTCACGGGGATGAGGTTCACGTGATAGTTCGACGTGCGCCCGAGACGAGCGATCCGCCCGGCGAGCTCGGTGGCGTGGGACTCGCTGTCGTTCACGCCCGCGAGTAGCACGTACTCGAAGGTCACACGACGTTTGGTCTTCGCGACGTACCGCGAGGAGGCCGCGAGGACCTCGTCGATGCCCCAGCGTTTGTTCAGTGGCACGATCGCACCGCGCACGGCGTCGTTCGGAGCGTGGAGCGAGACAGCGAGATTCATCGGGAGATCGAGTGCCGCAAGCTGATCCATCTGCGGCACGACGCCCACGGTCGAGATCGTCACACGGCGCGGGCTGATGCCGAAGAGCTGCGGATCGATGAGCATGCGCACGGCGGCGACGGTGGCGTCGAAGTTCGCAAGCGGCTCCCCCATGCCCATGGCGACGACATGCGAGACCCGCTCGCCGCGTGGGATGAGCTCCCGCTGCCAGTGCCGCACCTGATCGACGATCTCGCCGACGGCGAGATTGCGCACCAGCCCCATCTCACCCGTCGCGCAGAACGCGCAGGCCATCGGGCAGCCCGCCTGGGTCGAGAAGCACACCGAATTCCGCGCGCCGTGATGCGGCATGAGCACGGACTCGATGTGATGCCCGTCGTGTAGGCGTAGCAGCGCCTTGCGCGTCTCGCCGTCGGCGCTCGCGATCTCGGTCTCCGGCTCGACGGCGCTGAAGCGGAACGACTCGGCGAGCAGCGTGCGCAGACCCTTCGGCAGGTCGGTGAGCTCGTCCCAGCTCCGCTCGGTGCCGCGCGCGATGTGCCGGCGGATCTGACGTGCGCGGTACGCGGGCTCCCCGCGCTCGCGCAGCCACGCGATGAGGCCGCGCTCATCGACATCGCTGATCGCCGGGGGTACGACGTTCATGTCACGAGCGTACCGGCCCTTCCGGCACGCGACGTTGACCGTCGAAGGCTCACGACGGCAGATGCGCTCCGCCGATCTCGCGAAGTCCGCGCGCCCAGTCCGGTCCGCGCATCGTGCGTTTGCCCGCCGGCCGCACCATGTCGAGGCGCAGCCAGCCCGCACCTGCCGCGACGCGGGGCTCGCCGTTCGCGAGATCGAGCGTCCCGTGCTCCTTCGGCGCGCCGCCCTGCACGGACGCGGCCGCGATCACCAGTCGCTGACCGCCGAACGTTGTCCACGCGCCGGGATCGGGCGTGACGGCACGGATACGTCGCGCGACCTCCTCGGCCGGCTGCGCGAAGTCGAGCTCGCCGTCGTGCGTCGTGAGCTTCGGCGCAAGCGTCGCGCGCGATCCGTCCTGCGGCGTGCCGCGTAGATCGCCCGCGATGTAGCGGGCGAGCTCGCGCTCCAGGAGCTCCGCGCCGAGCGCGGCAAGCCGCCTGGTGAGCTCACCCGTCGTTTCGTCGTCGCCGATCGGCGTCCGCTCCTGCGCGAGGATCGGGCCGGCGTCGACGGTGGCCGTGCCTTCCATCAGGGTGACGCCCGTCACCTCATCGCCGGCCAGGATCGCGTGCGCGATCGGCGCGGCGCCGCGCCAGCGCGGCAGGAGTGAGGCATGCACATTGACGGCCCGGCCGTTCACGGATCCGAGCAGCGTTCGCGGGATCCGGTTGCCGTAGGCGGCCCATACGAGAAGCTCCGGATGGAGAGCCAGGATGTCGTGGAGCGCCGCCTCATCGATGCGTGCCGGCTGGAGCACGGGCAGACCGAGAGCCAGCGCGCGCGCCTTCACGGGCGGGACGCTCAGCTGACCGCGGTGGCCGGGTCGGTCGGGCTGCGTCACGACCGCGACGAGGTCGAGCGTGCCGCGTTCGCGCAGTCGATCGAGGGAGTCGAGCGACGGAACGGCGAAGGCCGGCGTGCCGAGGAAGATCGCGCGTGTCACCGAGTCGTCCTCGGACCGATCAGGATCGCAGCCGCTCTCCGTCGTCGTCCGCGTCCGCCGCGTCTTCGACATCGACGGCATGTAGATCGTCCCGGGAACGCAGCCGGTCGACGTAGAGCACGCCGTTGAGGTGATCGGTCTCGTGGAGCATGCACTGCGCGCCGAATTCCTCGCCCTCGAGCACGAATTTCTTGCCGGTGATGTCCAGCGCGACCAGGCGGGCGTGCAGCGGGCGCTCGAGCATCCCGTACATGCCGCGCACGGACAGGCACCCCTCGCTCGTCTCGTCGACCTCGTCGCTCACCCACTCGATCGTCGGCTCGACCGCGACGATCCCAGCCTCGTCGACGTCCATGATCGCAACGCGGAGCGGAACGCCGATCTGGGGCGCGGCGATACCGATCCCGCGTGCCGCCACCATCGACGCGAACATCCGCTGCGCGAGCGCCTCCAGGTCGCCGCGCTGCAGCCGCGGCTTCTTGGCGGGAGCGTGGAGCACCGGGTCGCCGATCTGGCGCACGTCGACCGCGTGCGCGGTGACGAACTCGGGAGCGGACCACTTCGCGCGCCGACCTGGGTCGATGCGCCACGGCGAACCCTTGGCGATGCGCAGACGTGGTGGTTGTGGCTCCTCCTGAGGAGCGCTCGCGCTCATCCGAGCAGTGTCACCGGGTCAACGTCGACCGTCCACTCCGCCGACGGGGGAACGCGGTCGAGGATCTCCTGCGGTCGCGGGCCGCGCAGCACGAGCTGCATGCGAAAGGAACCGGCTCGTTTCGCTGCGAAGGCCGGCGCGGGTCCGAGCACATCCACGTCGCCGTGCGCGGCGGCGCGCAGCTCTTTCGCGTACGTCTCGGCGCGGCGCTCGACGGTCTCCACGCGGCGCGCCTGCGTCTGCAGGAGCACGAGCCTCGCGAAGGGCGGATAGCCGAACCTGCGACGGCCCGCGAGCTCGGCGTCCGCGAACGTCGCGTAGTCGTGCGCGGCCGCCGCGCGGATCGCGTAGTGATCTGGAAGATACGTCTGGACGATCCCGCGTCCGCCGGCGGAGCCGCGCCCCGACCGACCGAGGACCTGCGTCAGTAGCTGGAACGTGCGCTCCGCCGATGAGAAGTCGGGGAGGCTGAGCACGGTGTCGGCGTTCACGACGCCGACGAGCGACACACCGGGAAGGTCGAAGCCCTTCGCCACCATCTGCGTACCGACGATGACCTGCGCACGACGGGAGCGCATCTTCTCGAACAGCGCGGCATGGGATCCCTTCGCGCGCACCGCATCACGATCGAGCCGCAACAACGAGGCCTTCGGCACGATCGCGCGTACCTCCTCCTCCACGCGCTGCGTTCCCACGCCGAGGTGACGGATGCGCGGGCTCCCGCAGGCCGGACAGCGCTCCGGCGATGTGCCCCGGCGGCCGCAGCGGTGACAGATGAGGCTGCCGTCGCCGTCGCCGCTTCGCGTGTGGTACGCGAAGGGGATCTCGCACGCCGGGCATGCCACGACGTGTCCGCAGTCGCGACAGAGGACGACGGTCGCGAAGCCGCGGCGGTTGAGATAGAGGATGGCCTGCTCGCCCTTCGCGACGGTCCGCTCGAGCGCGAGGCGAAGCGCGCGCGAGAGCGTCCCGCGATTGCCGGCCTTGAGCTCCAGACGCAGATCCACGATCGTCGTCGGCGGCATCGCGAGCTCGCTCACCCGCTCCGGGAGCGGCAGCAGTCGCAGACCACCCGCCGTCGTGGCGTGGTACGTGGTGACGCGCGGCGTCGCGCTGCCCAGCACGACGACGGCACCTGCGATGCGGCCGAGGGCCAGGGCTGTCTCCACGGCGTGATAGCGCGGCGCGCTCTCCTGTTTATAGGAGGGCTCCTGCTCCTCGTCGACGATGACCAGACCGGGCCGTTCGAGCGGTGCGAACAGCGCCGAGCGCGATCCGACCACGACGTCCGCGGTCCCATCCAGGACACGTCGCCATTCGTCGTAGCGCTCGCCGGCCGAGAGCGCAGAGTGCAGCAGCGCGACGCGCTCGCCGAAACGCGCCACGAAGCGCGCGACGACCTGTGCGGTCAAGGCGATCTCCGGCACGAGAACGATCACGCCGAGCCCCGTCGCGAGCGCCCGTGCGGCGGCGCGCAGGTAGACCTCGGTCTTACCGCTCGCCGTCACGCCGTGAAGCAGGAACGGCGCGCTCGTGCCGAGGCTCTCGACGATGCTCCGCAGCGCGTCGGCCTGTCCGGCGGTCGCGGTCGCATCGCGCACGGCATCGTCCTCCCCGAGCGCGAACTCGCGTGGGATG